>JAEEWW010000156.1 GCA_016287815.1 Treponema sp.
AGTCTAACTTTGGCGTAATAAATCTTGCGCTTGTTCCTCAGGAAAAAGAAGGGGAACCGCGCTATGATGATCCTGAATATCTTACATTAAAACCGAATTATCTTAAGCCGGAAGTTCTTACATTAAAGCAGCTGATTCAGCATTTTGTTAATCACCGTGACGAAGTAATTACACGCCGTACGATTTATGATTTAAAAGTTGCAAAACATAGAATGCATATTTTGTCCGCGTTGATTACAGCAATCAATAATATTGATGAAGTAATCAAAATCATTAAGGAAAGCCGAGACACAGAAGAAGCAAAGCTTAAACTTGAAAAGCGTTTTGATTTTGATGATGAACAGGCTCAGGCAATTGTTGATATGCAGCTTAAGCGCCTTACACATCTTCAGATTGAAGATTTGCAGAAGGAAATAAAGGAACTCCAGGCATGGATTGATTATCTTTCTGATTTGCTTGCTCACCATGAAAAAATCTTGCAGAAGATAAAGGACGAAACAAACGAGCTTGCAGAAAAGTACGGTGATGATCGCCGCACAGAAATTGTTGCAAACGAAGTTGAACAGATTAATGTTGAAGACATGATTAAAGAGGAAGATGTTGTAATTCTTATCTCTAAGCTTGGTTATATAAAGCGAATTCCTGTTACCTTGTACAAACAGCAGGGCAGGGGTGGAAAAGGCAGTGCAAGTGCCAACCTTGTAGAAAACGATTATATTAACCAGCTGTTCATTGCTTCTACACATGATTACTTGATGTTCATAACTAACGAAGGAAAAGCTTACTGGATTAAAGTCCATGAAATTCCTGAAGCAGCAAGGGCAAGTCGTGGTTCGCATGTAAAAGCATTACTGGCTGTTTCTGCAGATGAAGAAATTACAACAATTGTTGCACTTAAAGAATTCAGACAGGATAATTTCTTATTCATGGCAACAGCAAAAGGTGTTGTAAAGAAAACTCCTATAACGGATTTTGCAAATGCAAAAACCCGCGGAATTGTTTCTATCAAGCTTGATGAAGGTGATAAACTTGTAAGTTCAATTCTTACATCCGGTAAAGATGAAATTATGTTTGTTACCCGCCGCGGTCAGACTTTAAGGGTTACAGAACAGGATATCCGCGAAATGGGTCGTTCAAGCCACGGAGTCAAAGGAATCCGTTTACGCGATGGTGATGAATTAACCGGAGCTATCCGCGTAGAAAATGACAAATCTATTTTGATTATGACTGAAAAAGGTTATGGCAAGAGAATAGATTTTGATCAGTTCCATATTCACGGAAGAGGAACCGGCGGCCAGCGTATTTTTGGAAATACAGAAGCAAAAGGCGAAATAATCGGAATTCTTGCAGTTTCTGAAAAAGATGAAATTGTCTGTATGACAAGTCAGGGAAAAACCCTGAGAGTTTCTGCTTCTACAATTACAAAGCAGGGTGCAAGTGCCAGCGGAATTACGGTTCTTAAAATTGATTTACCTGATTATTTAATTGGAATTGATAAAGTAAGTCAGGATGAATAAACAGAATAAGAATTGAAAATGGAAGGGTTGCCAATAGAACGGCAACCCTTTTTTATGTATTTTATGTAAACGGCAAATCGCTTAAATCTATGCGTTACCTATAAATTTGTTATTGCAATATATATCAAGGCACATTCGTATGCACTTGCTACGAATGTGTGTTTCACGTGAAACTCTTTGCAATAAATAGGCGCTACTCTTTAGCAGAAAAACTATAGGCTTTTCTGAGACTGTTGGTCGACCAAAAGCCGACCTCACCGAGTTTTTTCAGATGCTCGCGCTACATTTTCCATGAGTTTTGTCGGCAACTCATTGCCGTCGTTCTTTTGGCGGTTTTGCAGGGGCAAAACCGAGACTCGCTAAAGTCACTGCGTCACTCGTGACTTTCCCGCCACGCTGTGGCGGTCGCTCGCTATGTTTCACGTGAAACTTTTTCTTTGCGATTATTGCGAGTTGAAATAATTACAGCGCCTAGAATTTTATCCTGAATAACTTGGAATTTCTGTCTGGAGTCCAAAGGTTTTTACGCTTTTCTGGTAATGTATTTATCGAATCGGAATGGAACCCAAGGTTTTCAAACCAGTCTGCGGTCTGGGTTGTTAAAACAAAAACGCTGGAAAGTTTATAATCTTTTGCTCTGGAAATAAGATGCGAAATAATCTGCGGCCCGATTCCTATATGAGAACAGGATTCATCTACTGCAAGACCTGCAATTTCGCCCTGTTTGTCGTCAAAAGTATGTAATGCGGCGCAGCCTTTTATGCCGCCGTCCAGCTCGTAAACGATAAAATCTTTTAATTCAGCTGCAAGCTGACTGTCTGTTCTTGGCAAAAGAATTCCTTTTTTTACGTACGGTCTCATAAGCCGCAAAACACCCGGAATGTCTTCCGGTGTCATTTCGCGGATTTTTCCGTAGTTGTTTGTGTAAATCATTGTGCCGGAACCAAGATCAGAGAAGATTTCGCATGGAATAACGCCGTCAGAAAGTCCGTTTAAAATGTGTGAACGGCGGACACCATTTGTACATGCTTTTTTAGAAAGTTCCAGAAGAAAAAGCATTTTTTCTTTTTCATCGCTGTTTTGGACGGAATTTTTTGAATCATCCTTTGGCGAATTCCTGTT
>JAEEWW010000066.1 GCA_016287815.1 Treponema sp.
GTTTCAATATCTGTTGATTCTGGAGACAGTCTGGAAAGCTGCAAAAGCTGTCCCAGCGTTGTTTCATCAATTTTCTTGTGAACACTACTCATAGCGAACAGTCTAATGAATTTATGAGGATTTTACAACAGCCAGTTGAACATGGGAAATTTGGATTTATCGTTTGCTTGCTGTATTTTATATTATCTTCCCTTTGCCGCATGAAAATGAATCTGTTCATCATTCTCATTTGACCAGAAATATATCTTGTATCCTGCGGCACGGATAAATTGCGGCATTATGCACTCTCCAAAGAATCAAGGCTTCTGAATGAAGTGATGGCAGGATAGATTTTCTTCAAATATTCTTTGAAATATGCATTTTTGCTATCATCAAAGTTAGAATGTATCACGGTACCTGCATTATTTAAAAGTACAGATTCAGCCGTTTTACAGTCTTCAAAACAAATATCATTTGCTGTATATGTTATCAGTATACCGTCTTTCTCACAAAACTCTTTTCTTGCCATATTTTGCTCTCCATATACAATTATACCACATAATCAGGCTTTATTCACTAATTTTTCGTACAGCTTAAACAGCTCTGCAACGCACTCGCTTTCGGTCACTTTGGTACTTAAGCTATAGGCTTGCACAATTTCATCAAAACTTAATATCTTTTATCAGTGTCTTCTCTGACTCTATAATATTTAAAACTTCCCAATTCCATATATCCACCATAAAATAGAGGTTCCTCATCATAATGAAGGCTGTCATCAGAATATATTTCATACCCCCCATTATCATCACGTTTAGTATAAAAAGCTTTTTTCACTTCAAAAGTTTTTATAGGAAATTTAAAAATCAAAGGATTTTTGAAAGTTATACAATTCCTATTACTTTCAATATCTCTCAAATCATCAGTAGCAATTAATTTGTATATAGGCGTATAATCGTTATAAGTAATTTCATTTACATAAAAAATAAGGACATTACCTTTTACTTCATATTCCCCATGAAATTCTGAAGCAATTGGAAGACTTCGCATTTGACTGAAAATATAATCCAATTTATTATCCGAATAAAATACAAATCTATTTGACCATCCAGCAGCCATTATAATCATGCTATGCCACACACCTGTTGTTTGTTCCAGTTTAATTGTATTTTTAGATTCATCTCTAGTTTCGAATATTAAAATTCTTTTAATAAGATTAAGTTCAAATTCGGTCAATTCAGAATCGTTAACTTTTTTTGTTGGTTTATACCACTCAAATTTGGAAAAATATTCTGTCAAATCATTCGATGAAAAAATATTTCCATGTCTTGCATATATTGCATTTCGTAGAATTCGTAAATCTTGATTCGAAAGTTTTGCTAAATCAAAATCACTTATATTGGAATCTAAAAAGTCAATATTCCCCATTAGTATTCCAGAAGCTCTATCCATAAGTAATTCATATAAATAATCATTAAAATAATTTGTAATTGACTTTTTTTCAAAAGCAAATAATCGCATTCCTAAAAAAATAAATAATATAACAAATAATCTTTTTTTCATTTTTCCTCCTAAGGATATTAACTGCATTTATTATATCAGACTTCGTGCAAAATAAAACAGTTATACTGTGGCATTTTTTAGGTGCATATCAATAACACCCGTTCTCCGTGGTCAACAACACCCGTTCTCCGCGGTCAACAACACCCGTTCTCCGCGGTCAACAATACCCGTTCTCCGCGGTCAACAATACCCGTTCTCCGTGGTCAACAGCCTATTGTTAAAGTTTTAATGTCAAAACAGGAATAAAAACAAAAAAAATTAAAAAAAAAGCAAATTTTTTTTAAATAATTGCATGTTTTTCTTAGTATACCCCTATATATATAGTGATCTTCAGTGATTGAGGTCAAAAAAAAGTCTGAAAACAGTTGCATGTTATGTAACAGACAGCGGCTTCCAGACTTAGCTGAATCAATAATGATTCCAAACGTGACTGTTTGATTTTATCATTACTGCTTTTCCGCTTTCAAGAGCCGCTGTCACAATTTCACTTAAGGGGGCCAATATGGCAACCAATACAAATTTAATGGATTCTATCGAGAATCCAAACGGTCGTGTGTCTGTAAAATTGCAGCCCAACACTTTTTCAAAAGATTCTTCTGACAAATATGTCGGAAGAACAGTCAGGAATACCCACTCAGTGGGTAACGTCATCCAGCTTGTAGCGAACAAGGTACCTCAGCTGGACATTGGAACTGTGTATTCGGTTTGCGATGCACTGGAAAAAGTTATTACGGAATCTTTGGCAAACGGTAATTCCGTAAACTGTCTGAATCTTGGAATCTTTTACATTGCATGTAAAGGTGCAACAGACGGAACAGCTTCCGTGCCAAACATGACTGTAAAGTTTATTCCGTCAGATGTGACAAAATCAGCAATTGAAAAAATCGCTGTTGATCAGGAATCATATGCTGAACCGGAAGCAACAATCAGCAAAATCACTGATGTTGACACAGGTAATTCTGACGGAAACCTTTCCCTGAAAGGCTCCGTCCAGATTTCAGGAAAGAAACTTTTGATTGGCGGAGACGAAAGCGGAATCTGGTTCGCTCCTGCAAAAGGAGAAACAGAATCAATTGATGAAAGCGGTGCAGACTGGACTAAGGTAGAAGCAAAACTTTCCGTAAACAAACCGGGAACTTTGCTTTTTCCACTGCCAAAGACACTTGAAGGCGGCAAATATAAAATTGTTCTTAAAACCCGCTGTCCTTCAAACCCATGCCATATCCGCAAAAAACTGATTACATCTTACTCAGATGTAGTTGCTATCGGCTGATACGTAACTAGCTAGCTATTTGAAGCATTCTTTTTGGACTCATAGCTAGCTTATTTTATCATCGCAGTCGTCAATTGCGAGCCGTGCGTGGCAATCCAGAATCTTTTTTTTCTGGATTGCTTCGGCTTTCAGCCTCGCCATGACGAGAGCCTCACAGGTGGCAACACCTGCCCGTCTTACATCAAATTCCCCTTCTATATTGAAGAAGAACCTTTAAAAAGCTATAATTCTTTCCACATTTACATTAGTTTTGCACGCTTGTCCGTTCCTAAAGCGGCGGCGTGCATTTGGGAGATTTACTTTATGGTACCAGTTTTAATTAAAGATTTACTGGCTTCTGCTCCGGACGGACGGAAAGTTACAGTATGCGGTTGGGTTCGTACAGTCCGCGACTCAAAAGGACTTGTTTTTATTCAAGTAAATGACGGAAGCTGCTTTGCTAATATTCAGCTTACGTTTGACCGCAATAATCCTTCCAATAATGCAAATGTAAAAGAAATTGAAGAAGAACTTAAAAAACTCAATACAGGTGCAAGTCTTCGCGCCGAAGGTGTTTTAATAGAAAGCCCGGCCTCAGGTCAGGCAGTAGAAGTAACACTTGAAAGCCTTAAATGCTTAGGCGAAGCAAAACCCGAAGAATATCCATTGCAGAAAAACAAAATGTCCATGGAATATCTTCGCGACAATGCGCATTTACGTGCACGCACAAACACCTTCGGCGCTGTTTACAGAATGCGAAACCAGATGGCTTTTGCCGTTCACTCATTTTTTCAGGAACGCGGCTTCCAGTACATCAACGCACCGGAAATCACCTGTTCTGACTGCGAAGGTGCAGGTGAAATGTTCCAGGTTACAACCCTGAGCATGGAAAAAATTGCTGAACTTGGCGTTAAAGCCGGTCAGGGCGGAATGAAGGTTGAAGATGCACACAAAATCGTAGACTACAGCAAGGACTTTTTCGGCAAAAAAGCATCGCTTACAGTTTCAGGTCAGCTTGAAGCAGAAACAATGGCAACTGCATTAAGCCGCGTTTACACATTTGGACCGACTTTCCGCGCAGAAAATTCAAACACTCCGCGCCATCTTGCAGAGTTCTGGATGATTGAACCGGAAATGGCCTTTTACGATTTGAACGACGACATGGACATTCAGGAAGACTTTGTAAAATACCTTTTGAACTGGGCTTTAACAAAATGCCGTGCAGACCTTGAATTCTTTGACAAGAGAATCCAGCCTGGATTAATTGAAAGCCTTGAAAAAGTTGCAAAAGCAAAATTTGTGCGCATCAGCTACACAGACGCAATTGCTAAACTTGAAGAAGCAATGAAGAACGGCGCAAAGTTTGAATTTAAGCCGTACTGGGGATGCGATATTGCAACAGAACATGAACGCTATTTAACAGAAAAGATTTTCGGTTGTCCGGTAATGGTTTACAACTATCCGAAAGAAATTAAATCTTTCTATATGAAGCAGAATGATGACGGAAAAACTGTAAAAGCGGTTGACGTTTTAGTTCCGGGAATCGGAGAGTTAATCGGCGGTTCTGAACGTGAAGAAAACTATGACAAGCTTCTTGCAGCATGTAAAGAACGCAACATGGATATGTCTAATTACCAGTGGTATCTTGATTTGCGCCGCTTTGGAACAGTTCCGCATTCAGGCTTTGGCTTAGGATTTGAACGACTTATGCGCTACGTTACCGGCATGGAGAACATCCGCGACGTAATACCTTATCCAAGAGCCCCAAAACTGGCTGATTTTTAACACAATTAGCAGAGTCGAGTTTCCGCATGAAATATTACATGTGAAAATGGCTTCCAGTCGTGATAACGGCTTGTCGAAATCGCAGGCTTGCGTGCGCCGGCGCGTACTGCATGGCTTAGCGTAAAGCCCATGCTTTAATGAAGCACTGTGCAGGTGCGGTCTTATATTCATATAAGACCGCACCTTTCGTTTTAAATAAAGTTTGAAAAATATAAAGAGTCATAATATAATATAAAATATGGCATCTAATGATATTTCAATAAAAGGCCGCAAAGTATTCTTTCTTAACCTCTCTGCCGATGTAAAAGAGCGCTTACCGGAAGCTCTTAGAAAAGAAGAATATGAGATTTATATCTTAGACGACTACAGATACGCAAAAACCATTTTAAGACAGTTTCCTGAATCAATTCTTTTTCTTCAAATAGATGAACATGACATGAACAGGCTTACCACAAATCAGTGGTTCAATTTTCTTAATTCGTTTAGCGAAGACGACAATCTTTGTGAAGTACTGCTTGGCGTAATGTCTAAACGCATGTCTACTTCCATGCAGAATTATTTTATGTCAAATCTGCCGCTTGCAGCAGGAATCATCGCAATCAGAAACCTTGATCAGGGAATCCTTGCCCAGATGCGCAAAATTCTTGATTTAAATAATGCAAAAGGCCGTCGCCAGTATGTTCGTGCAAGATGCCCGGATAATTCCTATGATTATTTAAAATGTTCGATAAATGGCTTTGACTATAGCCTTAAACTTAATGATTTAAGCTGCGCAGGTATTTCATGCTATCTTCCGGTTGGAGCTACTCCGAATTTCCAACAGAATGCGGTTTTAAATAACATGACTCTTATGGTTGGAATCAACACAAAGATTGTCTGCA
Organism: Treponema sp.; assembly: GCA_016287815.1. Classification (GTDB taxonomy): domain Bacteria; phylum Spirochaetota; class Spirochaetia; order Treponematales; family Treponemataceae; genus Treponema_D. Next base: position 5,458 of record JAEEWW010000066.1, read on the forward strand.
GTGCTGCAATCTTTGCCGTAAAACCGATGAATGAAAAGACTTCCCTTCTGATTCTGCTTTTACTGCCAAGTACAACAACAAATGCAAAAAACCTTATAAGAAATCATGTTTTTGAAATTCTTCAGGGCGAAGTTGATTCCATTGCTTTTGGCAAGCCTATGGAAGAAACTGAATATCCGGATGAAATTGTTTCTACAAAAAAGCATAATTTTTTGACTGATGAACATGTCGCACCGGGTTCTGTCTAAGTTTCTATCTAAACTGCGCGAATTTGCAGTTACAGCACTTCAATCGTGCTACCTTTCAATCTATTATTATCTTGAAAATGACCTTACAATATGCGCGTCTGCATGTGCATTCGGTTTTTTGTTTTCTTTTATTCCGGTTATTTTTATGATAATCGCAGTATTAATAAGTTTTGTGCATGCATCGCCTGAAGTTCTTAAAAACTTTCTTAGTCTCGCTCCGTTTTATAAAGAGTTTTTTTCAGTTGACCAGGCTGTAGCCGCAATAAATAAAGTTACAGGCAGCGGAATATTTGAAATCCTTGTTATAGTTTCTATTTTCTGGATGGCACGGCGTTTTTTTGCAGCCGTAATGCTTAGCATGAAAAAGATTTTTCACGGAGTTGTTAAAAACCGTCCGGTAATTTCGCAGGTTTTAATTTTAGCCGGCGAAATTCTTTGTGTGCTTTTTATGGTAACAGGAATTATAATTTTTGCTTCGGCTAAAACCATACTGACTTTTCCTATTTTTGGATTTTTGGAAACATATTTTCCGAAGTTTTATTCCGATTTTTTTCAAAATCTTGTTTATGTAGTGCCGTATCTTTTGTGCTGGTTTTTGATTGCCGTTGTATACAGGGTTGCTTCAGGAACAAAACCGCGCCGGCATCTATGTATCTTTTCGGCCTTTTGCTGCACAGGTCTTTTCTGGATTACCGTGCGCATAATGGGAATGTTTCTGAACATAAACCGTTACAATCTTGTTTACGGTGTTTTGAGTCGGCTGATTGTTTTGCTGCTTGAAGTTTATATTTTCTTTATTTACATTCTGTTTTTTGCCCAGTTTATTTATGTAATTCAATATCTTAATAATCTTTTACTTGGAGAATTATATCTTTTGCCAAAACAGAGTAAAAAAGGATTTTTTTCTGTCTTGAAGCGAAAGCTTTTTATAAACCCGAATTATATAATCAACCACGAAAGTGATAATTTCCGTTCTTTTGAAAAAGGAAAAATAATTTTTACCGAACAGGAAGTTTCGGATGCGGTTTACTATATTGTAAGCGGTTCAGTTCAATTAAGCAGAGGTTCTCAGGTTTCCATAAGGGGAAAAGGCCAGTTTTTTGGCGAAACAGGATGTATTTTTAGTGTTCCGCGCAAAGGAGAAGCGACCGCCCTTACAGACTGTAAGCTTCTTCGTATTTCTGCAGAAAAATTCTGGGAACTGATTGATACAAATCCAAGAATTACCGGCAAAGCGCTTTCTGATACTTCAGACTACTTCCGCAATCTTTATGGACGAAACAGCGCATTTTTGCTATAGTGGCTAAATATTATTTTGCAATATTTTTATTCACGGCAGGAGCCGGATTGCGCTTGAAATACCTAAAATAAAAGCGTTTCCGCAGCATGCCGGAATTTAATTTACGGAGCAGATAAATGACAAAGTACATCTTTATTACTGGCGGTGTTGTTTCTGGTTTAGGAAAAGGAATTGCAGCAGCTTCTCTTGGATTGATTTTGAAAAGCCGCGGATTAAAGGTTGTTAATCAAAAATTTGATCCGTACCTTAACATTGACCCGGGTACAATGAATCCTTATCAGCATGGCGAAGTTTTTGTTACCGATGACGGCGCAGAAACTGACCTTGACCTTGGTCATTACGAGCGTTTTACAGATGCTACGCTTTCGCAAAGTTCAAATACAACTTCTGGCCGTGTTTATCTTGCAGTATTAAACAAAGAACGCGAAGGCGGATTTCACGGCGGAACAGTTCAGGTAATCCCACACATTACAGAAGAAATTCTGCGCCGCATGAAACTTGCCGCACAGGAAAGCAACCCTGATATCGTTATTACAGAAATCGGCGGAACAGTCGGCGACATTGAATCCTTGCCGTTTATTGAAGCAATCCGCCAGATAAAATATGACGTTGGCGAAGAAAACTGCTGTTACATTCACCTTACGCTTATTCCTTATATGAAAAAATCTGATGAGCTTAAAACTAAGCCTACACAGCATAGCGTAAAGGAACTTCAGGAACTTGGAATTAAGCCTGATGTTATTATGGTAAGAACAGAACACCCGCTTAACCGCGGAACAAGAGAAAAGCTCGCTTCCTTCTGTAACATTCCTACCGATGCATTGATTCAGAATTTTACGGCACGTTCAATTTACGAAGTTCCGCTTCAGCTTGAACAGGAAGGAATCGGCGATGCAGTCTGCAACACGCTTGGAATAAAATGCAAACCGACCCAGCTTGCTGACTGGAAAGCAATGGTTGACCGCTACAACAACCCGAAAAGCGCAGTACGCATTGCACTGGTAGGAAAATATGTAGGCTTACACGATGCATATCTATCTGTAGTAGAAGCACTTGTGCATGGCGGAATTTTTAACGAAGCAGACGTTACAATTGACTGGATTGACGCAGAAAACTTAAAAGACGATAAAACCACAGAAAAAATGTTAAAAGACGCAGACGGTATTATTGTTCCAGGCGGATTTGGTGACCGCGGTATTGAAGGAATGATAAACGCTGCAAAATTTGCAAGAACCCATAAAGTTCCGTATTTTGGAATTTGTCTTGGAATGCAGATTCTTGTAATTGAATACGCACGCAACGTTCTTGGACTTGCAGGTGCAAACTCAACAGAAATGAATAAGGAAACACCTTATCCTGTAATAGACTTGATGCCGGACCAGAACGGTGTAATTTTAGGCGGAACTTTAAGGCTTGGAAAATACGAATGTGCAGTTACAAAAGGCACATTAACAGAAAAAGCCTACGGTTCAACAACAGTCTGGGAACGCCACCGTCACCGCTACGAATTCAACAACAAATACCGTGATGAACTTATCAAGGCAGGTTTGATTATTGCCGGCGTAAACCCGGAACGAAACCTTGTAGAAATCTGCGAAGTACCAGACCATCCGTGGATGGTTGGCGTTCAGTTCCATCCGGAATTCAAGAGCCGCCCTAACCGCGCGCAGCCGCTTTTCAGGGATTTTATAACGGCCTCATGCAAGTATAACAAAGATACAGGACGTAATTCAAAACCTGAAAACAACAAAAAGGAAGATAAAAATGACTGATTCCAGAAAAAAGATAGTCGTACTTGATTTTGGAAGCCAATACGCACACTTGATTGCAAAGCGTTTCCGTATGTTGGGCTACTATTCAGAAATTGCCCTGCCCTCAGCAGACCTTTCGGCCTTTGAAAACTGTGCAGGCATTGTTTTTTCCGGCGGTCCTTCTTCTGTTTACGATGAAAACACTCCGGAATTCAATTCTGAAATATTAAATCTTGATATTCCGGTTTTAGGACTTTGCTACGGACATTACATTGTACAGCTTGGCTACAATGGAAAAGTAGGCAAAGCTGATGTCGGAGAATTCGGTTTTGCAAAATTACAGTTTGCAGACGGCGTTGGCGGAAGCGATTCAAAATGTCCGCTTTTTAAAGGAATTACAGGCGAGCAGCAGGTCTGGATGAGCCATCAGGACGGAGTTTTACAATTAGGCGACGGCTTTGAAGCAGTCGGCTTTACAAAAGACTGCCCTTTTGCCGCAACACAAAATCTTGCAAAAAAAAGATTCAGTCTGCAGTTCCATTGCGAAGTAAAGGATACTCCTTGCGGAAATCAGATTTTTAAGAATTTTGCAGATTACTGCGGAATGGAAAAAAACTGGGATCAGGATACTGTTCTTAACGTAATAATTGAAAATATTAAAAAGGACGCGCGCGACAAAAAAGTTCTGCTGTTTTTAAGCGGTGGAGTTGACAGTACGGTTGCCTTTGCATTGTTAAACAAGGCACTAGGTCAGGAGCGCGTTTTAGGTCTTCATATAGACAACGGCTTTATGCGCAAAAACGAAAGTGCAAACGTTGCCGAAGCCTATAAAAAGTTCGGATTTAAAAATTTCACTGTAAAAGATGCAAGCGAAAGTTTTTTGAATGCTATAAAAGGTCTTACCGACCCGCAGAAAAAACGTATGTCCGTCGGCGAAAACTTTATTACAGTCCGCAATGAATTCGTTTCTGAACTTAAATTAAATGAAGATGAATGGATGCTCGCACAGGGAACGCTTTACCCGGATATTATCGAATCTGGCGGAACAAAGAATTCCCACACAATCAAAACACACCATAACCGCGTAGCAGGCATTCAGGCTTTAATTGAAAAAGGTCTTATAATTGAACCGTTAAAAGATTTATATAAGGACGAAGTTCGTACAATCGGTAAAAAAATCGGCTTGAGCGATGAACTTGTAATGCGCCATCCGTTCCCGGGACCTGGACTTTCTATAAATGTACTTTGTACAGACGGAAAATTAAGTGATTCGGATAAAGAAGAATTACAAGCCGCCTTCCAGGAATTCCAGAAAATTCCGGTTACCGAATTCTGTGAACACTGTACGGCTTCGCTTGTAAAATCCGTTTTGCCTGTAAAATCTGTAGGTGTACAGGGTGACTTTAGAACTTACAGATTCCCGGCAGTTCTTGCATTTGAAAAGCAGGAAGGCGGCTTTTATCACCTGCCTAAATACTGGGAAAAACTTGAAAGAACTTCAAGCACTATAACAAACAGCGCAAAATTCTTAAACAGAACAGTAATAAAACTATGGCAGAACCCAAAACTTTCTGACGAAGATTTAAAATTGCAGGAGGGCTATTGCGATAAGAGCCGTCTTGATATGCTGCGCGAAGCAGATAACATTGTTTTGACAGAGCTTCACAAAAGCGGCTGGTATAATCAGATTTTCCAGCATTTGACAATCTGCCTGCCGTATGCTTCTGCAAAAGACAGAACAAGTTTTGTATTACGTCCGGTTTGCTCGGAAGACGTTATGACGGCTCGTTTTGCACATCTTCCGATGGAATTAGTAAACAGTATAGTTAAGCAGATTGCCGCACTGCCGTTTACCGATGCAATTTTCTATGATTTAACAAACAAACCGCCTGCAACATTCGGATGGGAGTGAGTCGTTCAAAAAGCATCCATGCTTTTTGACGCAGCGCTGCACCGCCGCGTCGCCCCTCGCCCCTGCGAGGGCTAAATCCTTACCTATTGTGCGTATTTTGCGACAACTTCGCTAATCATCGGAATAAGCTGTTTTTTGCGCGAAACAATGTCTTTAAGGTAATAAACGTTATCTTCTTTTTTTGGATACGCAATAAACGGCAGGAAAGCTTTTTCTGCTTCTATAAAAAGCAGACTGCTGAGGCTTGCAATATCCGTAACAAGAAGGGCCGAAAAAAGTCCTTTACGGCTGCGCCTTTCAATTTCAAGTTCTTCAAGGAATTCTTTCTTGCGCTTTAAGATTTCGCTTGTATTGTCAACTTCAATCTGGCTGACAGTATATGTAAGCTTTCCTTCTGTATATTCTTTCATATCCTGGCGGATAACTTCTGTTGCAGAACGTCCGCCGATGCGGCTTCCTGCAGAAATTATTTCTTCGCCCAAAGTCTGAATATCAAGATTTGTAATATTAGAAAGATATTCAGCCATTTCTCGGTCAGTATCTGTTGTTGTTGTTGACTGCAAAATCAAGGTATCTGTAAGAATTGCGCACAAAAGAATGCTTGCAATTTCTACAGGAATAGAAACCCTATTTTCGCGGTACAAAGACGCAACCAGTGTTGCAGTAGCCCCTACAGGCTTATTGATAAACGTTATAGGATACTTTGTAGCAAGATTTCCTACACGGTGATGGTCAATAACTTCAAGCAGACGGTAGTTTTCCACTCCTTCAACTGCCTGAGACATTTCATTATGGTCAACAAGGATAACTTCTACGCTAGGATCCCGCAGTAAGTCTGATTCATGAATAAGTCCGCAAACCTTATTATTGCCGTCTACAACAGGAAGACAGCGGCTTGCCGAACTTTGTAATTTAGGACGGATTTTTGCAACCGTCTCACTTGCAAGAACAGGTTCAACAGAGGAATCTGCCATTACAGAAACAGGCATTGAATAAGAAACAAGCACGGAAGTTGAAGTTGTTCCATAAGGACTGATTAAAACAGAAACTCCGTTCTTTTCTGCAAGCGCACGAAGTTCTTTATTCAAAACAAAACCTGAAGTAATGATCAAAAGTTTTACCTTGGCTTCGATACAGGCTTTCTGGATATCTTCCCGGTTAGATGCAATTATTATAAGCTTTTCTGCCTTATGGGCTTCAAGACGTTCCTTAAAGGTTTCAAGCTTTGCATTGCCCACCATGATAATGCCCTTAAAAAGTTCATCCTCATTTTTTTTGATTATAGGCTGTGCATTTAAAGTTGCTGCAATAAGATTAACACTTGTTGTAATTACGATTTTCTTTTCAGGATTAAGAGAAGTCAAAATGGATTTTGCAAAAGCGCTGTAATGCAAAAGCGATTTATAAGAACCATTTTCATCTACAACCGGAAGCACTTTATAATCAAGAGAATTCATCTTGCCGATTGCAGCCCAAAGAGAAGTTCCCGAATCTACTGTCTGACATTGATCCTGCATATAATAAGCAGTTTTAGGAATCAAATCCGGAATGTATTCTGGAACAGGAACTTTAAACTTATTAAAAATATAATCTGTCTGGGGCGTAAAATAACCTGCCCTAGCAGCTACGTAATAATCAAATCCAAGTAATTGCTTTAATTTTGCATAAGCCACTGCACTTACAGCGGCATCGGTATCAGGGTTTCTGTGCCCTATAATATAAACTGTCCTCTTCATAATCATATTATTTTGATGTATAGACTGTTATTTGTCAAATAATGCAGCCTAAGGCAACTGAATTATAACGAATTTCGGTTATAATGTGATTGCTCTGCTTCCACTTGAATTATCCGCTACAAAAATATAAATTATCAACATGAGCATTACAGTAGAAAAAGGTGATTTTAATCCTTCATTATTAAAAGAAAAATTTATTGAAACTTACGGTACTTCTAATGAAGCCATAAGAATTTTCGCATCTCCTGCAAGAATCAACATAATCGGTGAACACATTGACTACAACGGCGGCAAAGTTTTTCCTGCTGCCATAAATAAATATCTGTACGTTGCAATCAGAAAAAGAAATGATTCCAAAATCTGCTATCAGGATTTAAAATTTCCCGGCATATTTGAATTTGATATAAGCGATGAATTTTCATATAAAAAAGAAAACGATTACGCCAACTACTTAAATGGAATTCTGTCCATTCTGCGCCGTCGCGGAAAAATCATTCCGTCAGGATTTGACGTTCTTATGGTTTCTAACGTTCCTCCGGCAGGCGGAATTTCATCTTCTTCTGCTTTGGAATGCGGCTTTGCCTACGCTGTAAGCGAACTTTTTAACCTGAATATTTCAAGAATCGACATTGCCCTTATCGGTCAGCAAAGCGAACACGAATTTATGAACGTAAACTGCGGTATCATGGATCAGTTCATTATTTCAACAGGAAAAGCAAATACAGCAGAAGTACTTAACTGCGCAACTTTAGAATACGAATATGTTCCTCTGGAACTTGGTGACTACCGCTTTGTTGTTATGAACACAAAGAAAAAACGTCAGCTTGCAGATTCAAAATATAACGAACGCCGTTCACAGTGCGAAACAGCCCTTGCCATATTAAACAAGGCAGGCATTAATATCCCGGATTTGTGTTCACTTACAGAACAGGATTTTGAAAAATGCAGTTCATACATTACAGACAAAATAATTCTTGCACGTGCACGCCACTGCGTAACAGAAAATGAACGTGTAAAAAAGGCTGTAACAGCATTAAAATCAGGCGACCTTATGCAGCTTGGAGAACTTTTACGCGCTTCCCACAAATCGCTCAAGGAAGATTACGAAGTAACAGGTCTTGAACTTGATACTCTTGCAGACACGGCAAATGCAACAGAAGGTTGTATCGGCGCCAGAATGACAGGTGCAGGCTTTGGCGGCTGTGCAATTGCTTTAGTCCACAAAGACAAAGTTGATTCTTTTATTGATTCCGTTCAGAAAAAATATACACAGATTGTAGGTCATGATGCAGGCTTTTTCAGCTGCACTTCAGGCGACGGCGTAAAAGAAATAACAAACGAGCTATAAAACCATCATTTTAATGCCACAAAATATTGCCTGCATTCTCGTTCCGGATGCAGGCTTTTTTTTTACATTTCTGAAAGCATCTGCTGTGCTTTTTCAATAAACGCAGGTTCTGTCAGAGAAGGAAAACGTCTTTCAAGTTCTTTTATATTTACAGAAAGCTCTTTAAAATCTTTTCCTGAAACAATAACTTCGCAATAGCCTGTTTCCCTTTTTTGCGTTGCCGCAAGATTATGAATCTGATGAATATATTCTATAAAAGGAAGTTCATAAACAGAATTTATCTGTTCATTGGTTATAAGCGGCATTTTGATATTTGCAAGAACCTTACCCTCGCCTTTCGTATTTTCAGGCAGCAACATTGTATTCTGCCCCAGTGCGATTTCCAGAAGAATTTTATAAATTGATTTATTTTGTAAAACCGCATATAACTGGCTCATTCCGGAAAGACGCGGATTAATTTCAAGCACATACCATTTTCCTTCAGAAAAAACCAGATCAAGCTGAATTATCCCGGAAAAATTAATTTCGTTTGCAAGAAGAATCAATATTCCTGTTAATTCGTCCATAGGATATTTTGAATTTACAACAGGACCTATTTTTACGCTTTGCTTTGGGCTTGTAATTCCATATTGATTTACGGAAAACATGAACGGTGGAA
>JAEEWW010000067.1 GCA_016287815.1 Treponema sp.
CAGATAGGAATTTCAACAAGAGCTTCTGGAGGTGCTGCCGGCTATTCACCTTCCCGCCTTCGCGGCTATCTTGAAATTGACGAAAAGAAACTTGATGAAAATATAGAAAATCATCTTGACGAGCTGAAAAATCTTTTTGGCTATGACAGCGACGGTGATATGATTATTGATTCAGGTATTGCTTTTGCAATAGACAGACAGCTGACTGCTTATGTACAATCAGGTGGAATAATTTCCAGTAAAATTAATTCACTTAACGGTCAGATAAAAACATCTGAAACCAAAATTGCAAAACTTGAAACACAGCTTAATCAAAAAGAATCTGAATTAAGGCAGAAATACGGACAAATGGAAAGTTCTCTGAACAGTCTTGAAAATCAGCAGAACAGTATTTCCAATTTTTCCAATAGCCTTAATAAGAATTCACGATAAAAAAGGGAGGTAAAAACATGAATTTTTATATTAACGGAGAACTAATAGACGTTACTTTAGAGGATGAAAAAACAATTGGTGACGTTCTTAAATCTTTTGAAAGAACCTGCGAAGAAAATAAAATGGCAACTGTTGCCATAAAAATAGACGGAAGTTCCGTTTCTGCCGAAGAATTCGACGGCTACATGATAAAACCTCTTGAACAAAACACAAAGATTGAAGTCACTGTAATTTCAGAAAATGATGTTACGGTTTCACTTAAGTCACTTATAGAACCATTCAGCGACATTACTGAAGACATAAAAACAATTCCTTTGCAGCTGCAAAAAGGAGAAGATGCAAAAGCAAACAAAACAATTGCTGTTTTAGCAGATATTATTGACCAATTTTGTCATTCTGCAACATATTCTGCACTATTTCCTGAAAAGTTTGCTATACTAAAGATAGATGACAAAACAATGGGAGAATTCTTTAATGACTTCTCTCAGATTCTTGGCGATTTTAAGGATGCTCTGGAAAACAAAGATACTATAACAATCGGAGACCTGGCAGAATATGAAATTTGCCCGAGAATCAACAGCATTATCGAAGCATTGAGGAAACTATAATGAACAATTCGGCAGCAGTAAATGGATCGCCGCTACTTGCGCGGCAAAACGTAACACAAATAGCAGGATTATTAATTATTGTCGGTATAATCATTCTGGTGCTTCTTGCAATAGCGGCAATTCTGGCTGTAGCGCGGAGCCACAGAACGGCAGAATGGGCAACAAAAAATCAAAACAAACTTACAACTTTAAGAAACGTTAACAATGTTGCCCAGAAAGTAAATCTTTCCAAAGACGAAAAAAACATGCTTTGGGAAATTTGCCGTACCCAGTTAGTTCCTAACATTGAATATTTAATTCACACGCCTGTTAAGCTGATGGATTTTTTTCATAAGCACTATATCTATATAAATGAAAAAAATTATACAAGCGAACAGGTATATACATTTTTTACTCTTCTTTACAAACTTGAACAGGCTCATTCAAATTCAAAGGAAATAAATTCTTCAAGAAATATTCCTGACAAAACAGAATTGTTTTTTACAGATAAATACGGAAGAAAATTCCCATTAAAGCTTTTGTACCATGACAAAAACGTTCAGTGCGTACAGATGTCAGACAGTTTTATGTCTCTGGAAAACAAACCTAAAGAACTGGATAAAATAACCCTGCTTTTTGTTATTTTTGAAAATCTTTTTTATAAAATGCCTGTACGCGTCGTTCGGTATCAGACTGCTACAAACGGCGTACACCAGATGATGCTTACACACACAACAGATTTGGAACGCCTTAACCGAAGAAGTGCAAAACGTATCCGCACAAAACAGACCTGCTATTTTTCTTCAGTTAAGATTGAAAAAGGCGCAAAGGAAGGCGAACTCGTATATCTTCCTTCTGAAAAAAAGCATGAAGGAATTATAAGTGACATTTCAGGAGACGGCTGTTCACTTCTAACAAAACTGCCGATAAAAGCCGACCAGAATATATACATGGAATTTTCTTTTGATCCGCTGCATAAAGACACAATAATAGGATTAATTTGCGGTTCAGAGAAAAATTTAACGAATGATATGTATACTTTACATATTAAATTCTTGAAAATCGGGCTTGAAGTTAAAAATCGTATTTTTGCATACGTTTATAACTTCTCTTAACTTGACGCGAACTATTTATTGAGATAAATTTAAAATAATGAAGATTCTTGAATTGCGGCAATTAAAACGTACTGAAAATGGACTCTATTACAGGCGTAAATTCAGCGCTGAAGCAGCGGTTGAAATACCAATAGCAGTTCTAGAATTGCCTATCCTTTTCACAATTGAAACAAGCCCTTTTGGGACTAGAGACATAGACATAGAGTTTTTAAAAGCTCCTGACTATCCGCTTATACCGATAAAGACTGCTCTGTTAAAGACAATTACGGAACTGGATACGGAAGGAAAACTCCCCTGATTACGCTTACAACAAATTCCGCAGAAGAAACTATTGAACTTGGAAAAAAAATAGCCTCGTTTTTAAAAAAAGGTGACGTTATTGCCTTACAGGGAACTCTTGCAGCAGGCAAAACAACCATTACAAAAGGCATTGCCGAAGCCCTGGAAGTTAAAGATACAATAACAAGTCCGACTTTTTGTATTATTTCCGAATATGAAGGAAAAATGCCTCTGTATCACATGGATGTTTACAGGCTTGACGGAACTGAAGATTTTATAAACCTTGGAATTGATGACATGCTTTATGGAGACGGGGTCTGCCTGATTGAATGGAGCGAAAAGGTAATGAGTGAACTTCCTAAAAAAACAATCATTATCAGACTGACTGCCCTGCATGACAATTCTCGAAAAATAGAAATTGAAAACTGGCCTTACGGAGAAATTAATTAAAAATGAAAGCCTTAGCTGTTGATTCGGCAAATACAAAAATTTATATAGCCGCTAAAAATGACGATAAAATTATAACTTCAATATTTGATATAGGAATGAAACAGTCAGAAACTTTACTGCCTGCAATTTCCTATGTACTTGAACAGGCAAAACTTACAGCAGAAGAATTAGATTATACAGCTCTTTGCAAAGGTCCAGGTTCATTTACAGGATTAAGATTAGGTTTTGCAGCTTTAAAGGCTCTTGAACTTGCAAACGGAACACATATTTACGGCGTAATGTCGCTTGATGCATACGCTAATGCCTATATGGACTTTCCTCAAACAATTGTTTCTGTAATAGACGCAAAAAAAGAAAAATTTTATGCAGTCGCATATAAAAACAAAAACTGTATACTCAAAGCCGGTGATTATGAAATTGAAACAATAATCGATTCCATAAAAGATTCTTCAAAACAAGATTCAAAAGGAATCATTGTCACAGGTCCTGATGCTAAAGCCTTTGCCGAAATTGCAAAAGAAAAACTTTCCGGCACTGAAGTTTTATTTACAAAAACTCAGATTCCTTCTACAGACAGTCTTTTTGAAATTGCTGAAAAGATGATAGAAAAAAAAGAACCTCCGCTTTCTGAATACGAAGGTCCTGAATACATGCGTGCAAGCGAAGCTGAAGAAAATCTTACAAAATAACCTGACTGCCGGAACTTTCTTCAGCCCGTATTTAGATTTATTTTTTGAAAAGTTTTGAAATCTCATCCAAAGACTGCTGCGGCGGATTTGCTGCAGCTGCTTTGTTTTCAGACTGAATGGCATCAAAAACTTCCTGACGGAAAACCCTGACGTTTTTTGGAGCTTCAACGCCGATTTTTACCTGATCGCCGTGAATTTCAATTAACGTTACAGTAATATCCTGACCAATTTTAATTTTTTCATCTATTTTTCTTGCTAAAATCAGCATACGGCATCTCCTGCTTTTAATGCCGAAATGATGTCAAATTTTGTTGTATATTTGTCATCACCCAGGACAATCTGAAGACATTTATTGTTCTTCCGGTTAATAATTAATGGCCCCTGTAAATTCGCAGTAACCTGATTTCCTTTTGCCGGTAAAGTTACAATTACCATAACGCAAACATCAGCAGGGTCTTTTAAATCAATTTTTTCAAGGATTTTATCTTCAACATCAACTTCGTAATCATTACAGAAAAGGAACGGATCTATAATGTAAAACGAAAGATTCTGTTCATCTAAAGACTGCATCAAAAGCAAAGGCTTATATTCAGAATCAATCAATGCATATTTTTTGTAATCTTCAAAACCGAACAGACCGTCCGGCAACGTAATAATACGGTCTTCCTTAACAGAAACCGTTCCCATAACCTTGGTTTTAACTTCCATGTTCATTTACTCCTCTTAATAAAAGCAGATTTTTAAAAACCTGTTTCTTATCTCATATATTTTAGAAGTGATGTATCGTACAAAGAGCCTGCTGTACTTAAAGTTGCCTGATATACATAATCAAGCATCTTCATGTCTGTTATGGCTTTTGTAAAATCCAGATCACCTTCACGCGAAATTTGCTGTGTAACATTTATAGCTGTCATTGAATTGCGGTTAATATTCTGCTGGATACGCTCAAATTCAGAACCTGATTTTGCAATTCTTGTTACAAGATTTGAAATGCCGGAATCTATAGCAGCAAGCATTCTTCCGCCGATTGATTCTGTATCACCCGCAAGCATTGCATCACGCAATGCAATTACTGAATCAAACATTGAACCGCCGGAAATACGCACATTGTCGCCAAGATTGTATGGAGGAAACTGTCCTTTATCTTTAATAATTCCCAAATTTTCAAGCACACTGCCCTTTTCATCACTTAACCAAAGCTGGTGAGAATCAGTTGTAACAAGATTAAGACCGTTTGTTACAGGATCAATAGAGGCTTTTACAGGTGCTCCGCTTTCATTTATTTTTGCAATAAGTGAATAAACATTATCACCTGCTGAAATTTTAACTTTTGTACCGTCAACAGAAATTATACTGTCTTCATCTGCCTGCCATGAAGACAAATCCCTGCCGCCGTAAAGCTGCTGAACTTCGGCCCAGAATGTTTTATTACCGGAATTATCAGAAACTAAATATTTATTTTCATCAACTTCAATTTTATTTGTATCAATGTTTCCGTTATAGCGTACGCCAACAATCATTGCGTCGCTGCTGCCGTTAACATTTCCCATTTCTATATCAAAAGCAGTGGTTTTTACGTTTGTTCCAGCAAAAAGTGAATTACCGTCTGAGCTTATGGCATTAGCATTCTGAACCATCTGCTGCAAAAGTTCATCCACTTCTACAGCCATATTTTTAAGGTCATCTTTCTGCATAAGTCCGTTTGCACTGGCTACGGCAAGTTCACGTATTCTCTGCATCATTTCAAGTGAACTTGACATATAGCCTTCACGCAAGGCATAGGCATCGCTTAAAGTCTGCGCATTTTTTTCAAAATTATTTACCCGGGTTAAGTAAGACTGATAGCGGACTAAATGACCTGCAGCAATCGGATCATCGCGCAGCTGCTGGATTCTCTGCTGGCTTGCAACCTGATTACGGGAATTATTAACCTTGTTTTCCTGCCGTCTCAAGTTAAACTGTATTGATTCATTTGCCATGTTTGAACTTACTCTGCTCATAATTCACTCCACTTATATTTTTCATCCCGCTAAAATAAGATGCTTCCTAATCTAAAATCAATTAAACGCCAAGACGATTTATAATCGTATCAAGCATTTCATCAACGACCGTTACATATTTTGCAGCGGCATTATATCCATGCTGAAATTTCATAATATCAGCAAGTTCTTCATCAATGTTTACGCCGCTGATTGAATCACGAAGATTTCTTAAATCAGCCATAAGCGCATTCTGGCTTTCAAGATTTGTAAGAGCCTGTTCGCCTTTTAAGCCAATATTCGTTACAGAATCTGCAAAATAGTCGTCCAATGTACGTTCGCGGCCAATCATCATCGGTGTATTGCGGATTGCAGCAATATCAACCGCAGCTTTTCCATCGCCAAGATTAACCATTCCTGCAACTGTCGGATACGCAGCGGCAACTCCCATAACATCATTTTTCAAAACTTTGTTTACGGAAATGTATGCAGCCGGGTTTATAACAGGAGAAACAGAAGTCTGCTGTGTTGCAAGAACATTTACCGCATCCACTGTATTAAAATCATAGGCATTCTGTTCGCCGCTTCCGCTTAAAATTCCTGAATAACCTGAAAGGAAAAATCCTGAATCTTCTACATGACGGATTACAAAATCAGGCTGTTCCATATTCTGTGCAGCAGTAGCTTTTAGTACCAGATTATGATTTTTATCAAGATATGCCTTTACTTCGCTTGTACTGTCGTTTATACGGTTTATAACGTCTTCTACAGTGTCTGTTGCGTGATAGGCAATACTTACGTTTCCTGTCTGTGCAGACAAAGTCATAACGCCTTCAAGACCAATCTGATCCTGTGCATTAAGCGAATTATTTCCTGTAAAGCGGAAAATATACGAGCGGTCAAAAGTACCGTCACCGTCTGAATCGTAATTTCCGTTAACATTAGTTACAAACGGCTGCTGAACAAAGAAATCTTCACCAGTTACACCGTTAGCGCCGATTCCGTTTCTATGAACATCGTTAACCAAATCTGCAAAGTTCAAGGTCATTGTGTTCAAAGACTGAATTTCATCACGAATATCAACATCGCGAAGTTCAACCAAAGCTCCTAAAGAACCGCCTGTTACAACTGCATTGTTTCTTGTATCTGCCCATACAAGTTTTGAATAACCGTTATTATCACCAGGACTTTCAGTATCAAGATTTCTTGCAATATTTCCCTGAACTAAAATGTGACCGTCAAGATGAACCATAAATTCATCACTGTCGCGCTGGTCAGTTGTAATATTTGCAAGAGCAGAAAGTTTATCAACTAAAAGATCACGGCGATCAAGCAAGTCGTTAGGATTATCACCCATTGCGCGTGAGCGTACGATTTCATTATTTAAATTTGCAATCTGATTTGCAAGACTGTTAACCTGTTTTACAGTTGCTTCAATATCACCATTAAGAAGATTTCCGACACCTGCCAGGGCTTCAAAACGCTGCTGAATTGATTCTGTTAAGGTTTCACCGCGTGTAACAACAGCCTGACGTGCTGCCTGACTTTCAGGATGCATGGAAAGTTCCTGCCATCCTTCCCAGAATTTATCCATATTACTGCGGATTGAAACATCAGCAGGTTCATTGTAAATCTGTTCAAGCATCTGTGTATATTTTTCTCTGGTAGACCAGTATGATTCCTGATTTGCCTGCGCTGTAATTCTCTGATCAAGCATTTCATCGCGAACACGGCTAACGCTTTCTGCAACAGCGCCCTGACCAATCTGACCAGGAACACCTGCGCGTGATAAATCCGGACGATAAATCGGTTCAAATGATTTTATAGTAACACGCTGGCGGGAATAACCTTCGGTTCCGGCGTTTGTAATATTATGACCTGCTGTAGTAATAGACTGATTATGAGCATCAAGGCTGCGCTTTCCAATTTCAATTCCTGCAAATGATGAAGCCATTTTTCAAATCTCCTTTTAGATTTCCGCGGCAAGCGGCATTTCAAAACAACTGATTGACAACAATACTTTCAGGCTGCGGGCGGATAATTCTGCCCTTTCTGGAATACAAAGTATTTCTTCGCTGAGGAACAACGCTGTCTATAACACCCTGAACAAAACCTTTTACTATTTTCAAATAACTGCCTAAAGCTTTATTTTCTACTTCTGACTTAATAAGTTTAGAACGAAGTTCTGATGTAACTGCTTCATTTTCTGAAAGCTTTTCAGACGGAACAGTTAAAGAAAGTTCTTCACGAACTTTATCAAGTTCTACAAATACCCTTGTTTTTTTCTGAATTGTTTCTATACAGTTCTGTAAATTAACCCAATCCTTATTCATAACTGCTGCGCGGATTTTTACCTGAGCTGCAAGAATTTCGTCCATCAGCACATTTTGAGAATTTAATATGTCTGCAATTTTTTCAAGCTTTTCCTTCTCTAACATTTATGGTACTCCATTAACATTATCGGCATTATAAAATTCGCCTTTAGAAAAAAAACTGTTTGACTGCCATAATTTTATTTATAAACGGTATGAAAAAATATTAAACTTTTAAGAAAACACACTTGACTAAAAGTCTGTTTTGTTGTTATTATAGCGTTCGTCAGTTACTTGGTGCCCGTAGTTCAGGGGTAGAGCGCCAGATTGTGGATCTGGTTGTCGTGGGTTCAAATCCCACCAGGCACCCTTGCTACAAGACACAGCCTGTCTGTAGACTGTAGGAAATGCGTTCGTAGCTCAACTGGATAGAGCAGCGGACTTCGAATCCGCAGGTCGCACGTTCGAGCCGTGTCGGACGCAAAAGAATTGATTATTAATTATACGGGCGACTAGCTCAGTTGGTAGAGCAACAGACTCTTAATCTGTGGGTCCGGGGTTCGAGCCCCCGGTCGCTCATTAAATGCCTGACACGTTCCCGTGTAATGACTTAGGTCTGTAAGACGCGAGAGTGGTGGAATTGGCAGACACGCTAGACTTAGGATCTAGTGCTTCGGCGTGAGGGTTCAAGTCCCTCCTCTCGCATAATTTGTTCAAACAAGTTATGCGGCATCAGAGTGATGCAAAATACTTGCGGGAATAGCTCAGTGGTAGAGCGCCACCTTGCCAAGGTGGATGTCGCGGGTCCAACTCCCGTTTCCCGCTCTATCGGAAAGCCGGTTTGCAAAGGACTTGCTTTTCGCAATAAAAGCCAAACGGTTTTTACTATACTTTGCGGGAATAGCTCAGTGGTAGAGCGCCACCTTGCCAAGGTGGATGTCGCGGGTCCAACTCCCGTTTCCCGCTCGATTAAAACAGCGATTTGGAGCAATCTGAATCGCTTTTTTTTGCTTTTATTCACGCGGAATATTCAACTATCCGGCGTAACTCATATTTTAAGAGGATACCAGCATGAAACTCTCAAAGAAAATTGAAGAACTGGAAAAATCAGCAGTAAAACTGACAGTTACAATTGCAAAATCAGACGTAGCAGAAAATTACAGCCAGATTATTAACAAGTATGCAAAAAATGCACAGATTCCTGGATTCAGAAAAGGCCACGTTCCTGTTTCTGTACTTGAACGCAAATATGGCGATGCACTTAAAGCAGATGTTTGTGCTGATCTTATCGACAAAGCTTTAAACGAACTCTTTTCTGATGAAAATGAAAAAGAAATCCGCCCTCTTCCATATGCACAGCCACAGATGGAAAAAATGCCGGAATTTGACACATCAAAAGACCTTACTTTCACTGTAACATATGATGTATTCCCGAAACTTAAAGAAGTTAAGCTTGACGGAGTTTCAATTAAAGAAACACAGTCTTCTGTTGGTGACAAAGAACTTGAAGAAGAATTAAAGGCAATTCAGGAACGCAATGCAACTGTTCTTGATAAAAAAGACGATGAAAAAGCAGAAAAAGACAACATCGTAACTATCAATTACAGCGAAATCGGCGAAGACGGAAAAGTAATTGAATCTTCAAAACGCGAAGGCTTCGTATTTACAATCGGTACAGGTGAAAACATCTATAAAATCGATGACGACATCATCGGTATGAAAAAAGGTGAAACAAAAGAAATCACAAAAAAATACAAGAAAGATGATGCAGATAAAGAACTTGCAGGAAAAACAAAGAAAATCAGCGTAACAGTTACAGCAATCAAAGTTCGTAACCTTCCGGCACTCGATGATGACCTTGCACAGGATGTAAGTTCAAATTACAAGACTCTTGATGACATGAAAAAAGACATCAAGAAGAACCTTGAGCTTGCAATGAACCGCCGTATCAACGAAATGAAAAAAGACGAACTGCTCAAAGCTCTTGTTGCAAAAAACAGTTTCGACATTCCTGCTTCAATGCTTAAGGCAGAACTTGAAAACCGCTGGAGAATGATGGCTCAGCAGTTCCAGACAACTACAGAACAGCTTGAAAAACTTTTCTCTACAAGCGGACAGACAAAAGAAACAATGCTTAAAGAATGGGAAGCAGACAGCACAGAAATGCTCAAAGCACGCATTATTGTTGAAGAACTTATTCGTCAGAGAAATATTTCTGTTACACCGGAAGAAATTGAAGCACAGTACGGCAAAATTGCAGCAGAAAGCAACATTTCTGTTGATGAAGTTAAAAAGCACTACAACGATCCGAGACTTAAAGAATACCTTATTGACGATGCAAAAGAACAGAAACTTTATGAACAGTTATATAAGGAAGTTAAAGTTTCAAAAGGTGACAAAGTTGCCTTTGCTGATTTGTTCAAAAGACAGTAATTACAATCTTAAAGCAGATTGCTAAAACTAAAAAAAAAGAGCGGAATGTGCTTAATGTGCATTCCCTTTTTTTTTATTTATTATTATATTATAAAAAGATACCTTGCTTTTATAAAAAGCAGTAAAAAAATATAGCAGCGAAGGATTATTATGAATGAACAGATGAACACACTGGTTCCTTATGTTGTTGAACGCACAGGAAACGGCGAACGAACTTACGATCTTTTTTCCCGGCTTTTAAAAGACAGAATTATATTCGTAGACGGAGAAATTAATGACCGCACGGCAGATTTGGTCGTAGCACAAATTCTGTTCCTTGAATCGGAAAATCCAGAAAAAGATATAAGCATGTATATAAACTCTCCGGGAGGCTCTGTTACAGCAGGTCTTGCAATTTACGATACAATGCAGTACGTAAAATGCGATGTTCAGACAATCTGTATGGGTCAGGCTGCAAGCATGGGAGCAATTCTTCTTGCAGGCGGTACAGAAGGAAAGCGCTATGCCCTTCCATCAAGCCGTGTAATGATTCATCAGCCTTGGGGCGGAGTTGAAGGTCAGGAAAGTGATATTGCAATTCAGGCAAAGGAAATTATCAGGCTTAAAAAGCTTTCTATAAAATACTTTGCTGAAAAAACTCACAAAACAGAAAAAAAAGTAGCTTCTGACATGGAACGCGATTTTTACATGTCCGCTCAGGAAGCCTTGGATTATGGAATTATTGACCATATCATGCAGGGGAGAAAATAATGATTAGATTTGGTAATACAGGTTCCCAATATTGTTCTTTCTGCGGAAAGCCTGCAGATGATACAAGACACATGGTTGCAGCACCATCCGGAAATATTTTTATCTGCGATAAATGTGTTGCCGTGTGTCAGTCCATTCTGGATGAAGAAGAACATTCTGTTTCTCCTATAGAAATGAATGATGTTCCTTCTCCTAAAGAATTTAAAAGTTTCCTTGACCAGTATGTTATAGGTCAGGACGACGCAAAAAAAGCTCTTTCGGTAGCTGTTTACAATCACTATAAGAGAATGTCTAATTCAGTTGCAAGCAGACAGGAAAAGGACGTTAAGATTGAAAAATCAAACATTCTTTTGATCGGTCCTACAGGAAGCGGAAAAACCCTTCTTGCAAAAACACTTGCACAGCGTCTTAAAGTACCGTTTGCAATTGCAGATGCTACAACACTTACCGAAGCAGGATATGTCGGCGAAGACGTAGAAAACGTACTTTTAAAACTGATTAACGCAGCAGACGGAAACATTGCAGCAGCTGAACGCGGAATCATCTTTATAGATGAAATTGATAAAATTTCACGCAAAAGCGAAAACACTTCGATTACACGCGATGTTTCAGGCGAAGGTGTTCAGCAGGCTCTTTTGAAAATCATTGAAGGAACAAAGGCAAGCGTTCCACCGCAGGGCGGAAGAAAACACCCGAATCAGGAAATGATTGAAATTGATACAACAAATATTCTTTTCATTTTGGGCGGAGCTTTTGTTGGTCTTGATAAGATTATCGAACAGCGTACAGCTGAACACGTAATGGGCTTTGGTTCAAATGTAGGTTCAATGACAGAAGAACAGAGAATGGCATTACTTAACCAGGCATGTCCGGATGACCTTGTAAAATTCGGACTTATACCTGAACTTATTGGACGAATGCCAATAACTGTTGCATTAAAAGAACTTACAAAAGACGATTTAGTTTCTATCCTTACTCAGCCTAAAAATGCAATAACAAAGCAGTTTGAAGCTTCTTTTGCAATAGATGATGTTGATTTAACATTTACTGATGATGCCATTGAAGAAATAGCAAATATTGCCATAAAACAAAAAACAGGAGCACGCGGATTACGTGCAATTGTTGAAAAGATTCTTATGGACTTTATGTTTGAAGTTCCAAGCATCAAAGGCAAAAAAGCACTTGAAGTTACAAAAGAAATCGTTCAGTCTAAAAAGATTGAAAACATAGAATCCCTTTTACAGATTCAAAAAACCGCATAAATAAATAGCCGAGTCACAACTTGTATACAAGTCGTAACTCGGCTATGACATTTCTAATGAAAAAAAAGATGGCCTTAAAAGCCGTCATTTTTTTATATCTGCATATCCCATAGATTAGAAGCTGAAGTTGAAACAGCCCCTACTCCGCTCTGCAAAATTGCCCTTACATCCTCTTCACTGCTTATAAGTCCGCCGGCAATAATTGTCTTACTGTTTTTATTCACTTCGTCTTTCAAAACTGTTACTACAATTCCCGGCATCATCTCTATGATATCTACTGCCGAATCTACGTCGATTTTTTCAAGGGAATCAACGGATTTTGAATCAAGCATAAAAATGCGCAGAACTGTTAAAAATCCTAATGATTTTGCATATTTTAAAAGATTCTGTTTTATTGAAATAATTCCGTCAGCAGCTGTCTTTTCGTTGATATAATCTATGGATGAACGGCTGCTTGAAAGTCCTTCAATTAAATCTAGATGAATGAATACTGTTTTTCCGTGAGCCTTTAATTCTTTTATATATTCTGGAACTGTAAGAAGCGTACCGAACAAAAGGAAAACAACCTTACAGTCACTTTTTAAGCATTCCTGATAATTTTCCTGACTTCTAACAGCGGCAATTACCTTTGAACCGTTCAAAAAATCATTCATAATTTCCCTCTCGCAATAGAATGTATCATAAACTAAGAAATTTGCAAAGTGAATAAAGCGATGTTAAAATATTTTAGTTTTCTCTCCCGGTGAAAACTAAAGTGAGGTAAAAATGGCAGATTATGTAATGGCTTTGGATGCAGGAACAACAAGCAACAGATGCATTCTATTTAATAAAAAAGGTGAAATTTGCAGCATCGCACAAAAAGAATTTACTCAGATTTATCCCCAGCCAGGTTGGGTTGAACATGATGCAGATGAAATCTGGGCAACACAACTTGCAGTTGCACAGGAAGCAATGAAAAAAATCGGAGCAACGGCAAATGATATTGCAGCCATAGGAATTACAAATCAGAGAGAAACAACAATTGTATGGGATAAAAAAACAGGAGAGCCTGTTTATAATGCCATTGTCTGGCAATGCCGCAGAACAGCAGAATATGTAGATTCATTAAAAGAAAAAGGTCTTGGAAAAATCATTCAGAAAAAAACAGGATTGATTCTGGATGCTTATTTTTCAGGTACAAAACTGCGCTGGATTTTGGAAAACATTCCGGGAATCAGAAAACGTGCGGAAAACGGAGAGCTTTTATTTGGAACCGTAGAAACCTGGCTTATATGGAAACTTTCAGGCGGAAAAATCCATGTAACGGATTATTCAAATGCATCGCGGACAATGCTTTTTAATATCCATACTTTGCAGTGGGATAAAGAGATTCTTGAAATTCTAGGAATACCTGCATGTATGCTTCCGGAAGCAAAACCTTCAAGCTGCATCTATGGGAAAACAAAGCCTGACTTTTTTGGCGGCGAAATACAAATTGCAGGTGCCGCAGGTGATCAGCAGGCTGCCCTTTTTGGTCAGACATGCTTTAATCCGGGTGAAGCAAAAAACACCTACGGAACAGGCTGCTTTATGCTTATGAATACAGGAGAAAAGCCTGTTACGTCTAAAAACGGTCTTATTACAACTATCGCATGGGGAATTGACGGTAAAGTAAATTATGCGCTTGAAGGTTCAATTTTTGTTGCCGGAGCTGCAATCCAATGGCTTCGCGATGAAGTTCATTTAATAGAAAATTCATGCGATTCTGAATATTTTGCAACGCGCGTTGAAGATTCAAACGGCTGTTATGTAGTACCAGCCTTTACTGGACTTGGCGCACCGTATTGGGATCAGTATGCACGTGGAGCAATCGTGGGACTTACGCGCGGCGTAAATAAAAACCACATAATCCGTGCAACGCTTGAATCCTTGTGCTATTTAACGAACGATGTTCTTGATGCAATGAAAAAAGATTCAGGAATTGAACTGAAAGCATTAAAGGTTGACGGAGGATACAGCAAAAACAATTTTTTAATGCAGACTCAATCTGACATAATCAACGCACCTATTAACCGCCCT
>JAEEWW010000068.1 GCA_016287815.1 Treponema sp.
CTTAAGCAAAAAATCAATTGTATGTACAAGTTTCCCGGAATATGACTGGGTTTTAAATATCCTTGGAAGTAAGGCAGAAAATTTTGAAGTAATTCTCCTTCAAAATAAAGGCACAGACCTTCACAGTTATCAGCCTACAATAAAAGATATGGCAAAAATTGCTGCCTGCGATTTATTCATTTATGTAGGCGGCGAAAGTGATGTATGGGTAGAAAAAGCCCTTAAAAATTCAACAAATAAAAATCAGCTTACAATTAATCTGATGGAACTTCTTGGTGACAAAGTACGTGAGGAAGAAATTGTTGAAGGCATGCAGGTAAGTGAGCAGCACGAAAGTAACGAAGCTGAAGAAGAAACAGAATATGATGAACACATCTGGCTTTCTTTAAGAAACGCAATTTTTCTTACGGAAGAACTTTGCCGCATACTTGAAATACTTGACAGCCAAAATGCCGTTTCCTACAAGGAAAATACAGCTTCTTATGTAAAACAGCTGGATTCTCTGGATAAAGAATTCTCAAAAACTGTAGTTGATGCAAAAATAAAAACCCTTTTGTTCGGTGACCGATTTCCGTTCCGTTACTTTGTTGATGATTACAATCTAAATTATTATGCTGCGTTTGTTGGATGTAGTGCAGAATCCGAAGCTAAATTTGAAACAATAGCTTTTCTTTCTAAAAAAGTTGATGAACTTGGGATAAAGACTATCCTGACCATAGAAAAAAGTACAAAGAAAGTTGCAAAATCAATTGCTTCTAACAGTAAAGCGAAGGATATAAATATTATTGAAATGGATTCTTTACAGTCTGTAAGTGCAAACGAAATTTTAAATGGAAAAACATATCTATCTGTTATGAAAGAAAATCTAAAAGTTCTTCAGACAGCACTTAATCAGGACAATTAAGTAAAAAACTCCTAATATAAATTAAAAACCTTAAAGCCTGATACTTAGAATAGAGAAAATTAAATCTTATTTGCTTTTTACTTTTAACGTGGTATAATAACTTAAATTTGTGTTAAAATTTAAATAGTATATGGCTGAAGTTCAAAAAATTACTGTGGATCGTTCAAAAATCCGTATGGCAATAGAAACGGGTGTTCCACTTTCAATAACAACTTACACACTGCCTCACGATGTTGAAGTTTACATGACAGAAGTTCTGACTGTTTTCCTTATGGAATTAAATCAGAAACAGATGATAGAGTATCTGACTTTCTGTCTGAGCGAGTTAGTAACGAATGCCAAAAAAGCAAATACAAAAAGAATCTATTTTAGAGAAAAAAATCTTGATATAAACGATGCTAAAGATTATTCCCGCGGAATGCTGAATTTCAAGGAAGAAACGATGAATAATATTCATTATTACCTTGATTTACAGAAAAAAGCTGGTCTTTATGTAAAACTCATCCTTCAGATGAGGAAAAATAAGATAAAGATAGAAGTAAGGAATAATTGTGAATTAACGCTTTTTGAATATAAACGCATCCACGACAAACTTTCCCGCGCGCAACAATATACTTCTATAAATGATGCGGTTACAAATGTCATAGATAATTCAGAAGGTGCAGGCCTTGGTTTGATTATTATGATTCTTATGCTTTCTAAGATTGGGCTGACCGAAGAAAATTTTCAGACAATCTGCGAAAACGGAGAAACTATAACGCGTATAATTCTTCCGCTCAGCAAAGAAACAGAAGACAGTCTTTCCCGCCTATCTGAAGAATTTGTAACCAAGATTAATGAAATCCCTCAATTCCCGGAAAATATTACAAAGATTAACCGCTTACTTAATGATCCTAATTCTAAACTTTCTGATATAGCTATGAACATCAGCAATGATGTTTCATTAACGGCAGAATTGCTCCACCTTGTAAATTCCGCGGCTTTTGCGCTGCCAACCCCGTGCAGCAACATAACGGAAGCTGTAAAACTTGTAGGGCTTCGCGGAATAAAAAATCTGCTTTTTTCTATTGGTGCAAGGCAGATGCTTTCTCCGGGTAAAGACGAGACCAAAAAAGAAATTTGGGAAAATGCAAAAAAGGTTGCTTTTTTTTCTTATAATCTTGCCAAAAATTACTGTTCAAATGAACGGCAGATAGTGGAAGATTCTTATATCTGCGGACTTTTACACGATATCGGAAAAATTTTGTTCCAGACAGCACATCCTAATATGCTTGAAGATCTAAAGCAGCGCTGTTCTCTAAAAGATATTCCGTTACCGATTTTTGAATTAATGATAGCTGGTGTAAACCACGGCGAAATTGGTGCAATGATTACAGAACGCTGGAATTTTCCGGATGTAATTACAAATGTAATCCGCTATCACCATGATCCGGATATTGCTCCTCAGGAATATAAAAAGCTTACGGCACTTGTTTGTCTTGCTTCGTTAATGGTTGATTATCTTGATGGTCGTATAGATTTTTATCAGGTAGATTCTTCTTTGCTTGAACTGATAAATGTTACTTCTTTGGAACAGTTTGACCACATCGTAAAAAAGTTTGCCAAAGTATTAAATAACGAAAAATAATCCTATATTCAAAAATGCGAAATTTTATCAGTAGATTACTGCATTGATTCACGCATTATTCATGCTTAAGTTTACTTAAAACTGCTTGCTGTGAATTTGTTTTTTCAAAGATTCAACCCATTTTTGCATAAGAATTCCAAATGCAACGCCCACATTAAGAGAAGCTTTAAGCCCTTTCATCGGAATTGTAACACAGCCATAACTTGCTCTTTTTATTGCCTGCGGGCTTACGCCCAATTCTTCTGAACCGATTATGCAAATTCCTCTTTCAGGGAATTTAAATTCTTCAATAGGAGTTCCGCCAGTTTCCAGCACAAAAACAGGTAAGTCTTCAGGCAGCTCGTCTAAAGATTTTTTTTCCCATCCTAAAGTTTCTATGCATCCCATGCCGCTGCGTACGGCGCGTGGCTGGCTTGGGTCAACACAATTAGGTGAAATAAAAACTTTTTCAGCTCCCATGGCTTCCGCTGTTCTAAATATAGAGCCAAGATTAAAAGGAGAGCGTATATCTTCTGCATAGACATAAACCTGAGGAAAAAAACTGCGCTTTGCAACAACACCGTCTTGTGTTTGCCCGTTTTCTGCAGAATTGTCAGCAAGTGCTTGTGTTGCACAATTAGGATTAGGTTTATGCGGTGCAATTATTAAATCCCATTCAGCAGGAAAAGTTCCTATAATTGCAAGAAGATGATTCCTTGCGCAGTTGCATAACCGGTGTTCATCCAGAGGCTCTGTCATTAAAAGTTCATTTAATTCCAGGGCTGCTGTTTCTGGAAGTTTCGGGTCATCCAAAAGGATTTTTACAAGTGCTTTTATGTATTCACTTCTTGGAAGAGATTTAAAATTATATTCACAGCCTTTTTCTGCAATGCCTGCAATGTCTCGCTCAAGGGAGCCAAAGCACAATGCTAGTTTTCTGCGTTTTTGCCCGCCTTTAAGCTGAAATAATTTTGAAGGTTCTATCATTTGTGTGCCAGTTTATTTATTTCACTGTAATTGGGCAAGAGCGAATGCGGCAAAAGCGTAAATCAATATGTGTTAATCAATATGCAAGTTTAAGCAAATCGAAAAGCTCATCTGTTGTCATGCTGCGTGGCAAAGTAGTAATCAATTCAAGATTACCTGCGTCCTCTGCAGCAAGAGAAAGTTTGTCTATGGAAACAGATAAGTCTTTAAGGCGCGTTGGCAAATTTGCTTTTGCAAGACGCTGCCTGATATTTTCTGCAAAAGAAGAAACAAGTGTTTCTGTACTTTCAGAAGGAACTGAAATCTGGAACAATTTTGCAAGTTTTGAAATTCTTTCTGTCTTAAAATTTGCGGCATCGTCAATAACATAAGGAATCAAAATTGAAGAAACCAAAGAACGTGAAATCTTAAACCTTGAATTAATTGTCATCGAAAGCAATGTTGCTGTTCCTACAGAACTGCATGCTGTTCCAAGAGAAGCCATGCATCCGCCTTGAGTAAGCAGAACTTCCATAGGTGTAGTTGTAGCTGTTGCCTGACTGTTGTTAAGAGCATAGCCAAGCTGTTCAACACCTTTTTCAATTATCATATCACTGAAAAAAGTTGCCTTTGGAGAAAGATATCCTTCTATGAGTAAAGCAAGAGATTCAAGAGACATAGAAGTAATCTGATTTTCTGTTAAAGTAACCGTAAGATTTGGATCAAAGATTATTAATTTACAAAGACTCTGCTGAACTTTAAGAAGCTTAAGCTCTTTATTTCTTGAATCTATAACAGGAATTGAATCAGAAAAAACAAAAGGTGCTCTAGGTGTTGTCGGCAGACAAAGTAAAGGAAGCGGCGAAGCAGAAGGCATGGAACCTTCTACAAAAGTATATAAATCCAGAACTTCGTTGTAATACGCGCTTACGGCTTTTGCAATCTGCATTGCTTTTCCGCCACCTACAGCAATTACTCCGTGGATATGCGCATCTTTTGCAAGCGCAAGCGCCTGTTGAATTGCCTTTGTGGAAGCTCCGTCTGGAAGTTCACTGAAAACAAAAAATTCAATATTTCTGTCTGTTAATGATTGAAGAATTTTCTCTGTAAGGCCAACTTCTTTTAAAATTGGATCCATTACTACCATGAATTTGGAACCCCAGTCTCTTGCAAACTGACCTAAACGACTTGATGTATATGAGCCTAAAACGATATTTGGAGAAAGCTTAAAAATAAAATCAGCCATTTAAACTCCTAAAAACTTTTTTAATCAATTATATTTACTGAAACAGAAAAAGTCAGCAATTTGTGCGTAACTTTAAAGTTTCTTTTAGTAAAAAAAAGACGGAACATGGTTCCGCCTTTGTGCTTATATAAATTTGCCTACGGCTTACAGACCAAAGTCAGCCATTATGCGGCTGGCAGCTGAACTGATATTTTCAGGATTCAAATAATTAGGATCCTTTATTTTTTCTTTTACCTGAGCTACTAAATCTGCACGAACATCCGGAGTTTCATCTGCAATTGTTTTAAGGTAATAAGATTCAGCCATTTTCTGTGCTTCTTCAGACACAGAAATAGAATCAGATGATGCACTATATCTTGAAGCTGCATTAGTGCGACGTGTGTTCTGAATGTTGTTAAGAGGATTAATTCCTCCAATCTTGTCTACCATCATAATATCCTGCCTTTATACCTTAATTATCGGTATCTTCTTCTAAAAGTTGAGTCTTTTTTACGCCAGAAACGAAGACAGCAAATTCTCCTTTAATTATATCACGATTTTGGAAAATATTGCAAAGTTCTTCTGCACTTCCTTCAATAATTTCTTCGTGTAATTTAGTTAATTCCCTGCCGACTACAACTCGCCGCTTACTATCTATATCGGCAAGATCTGTCAAAAGCTTAACTATTCTGAACGGAGATTCGTAAAGAATAAATGCGGCTCCTGTTTCAAGCAGTTCGCGAAGTCTTTTTCGGCGTTTACCGGGGCTTGGCGAAAGAAAGCCTTCCATAATAAGAGTTTTTCCACCGGCACCGGCAACACTTACAAGCGTTGCAAAAGCAGAAGCGCCTGGAATAGGAACTACGGAAAAACCTGCCTGACGTACTAGCCCTGCAAGAACTGCTCCGGGATCGCTTATTCCTGGAGTTCCTGCGTCGCTGGCATAGGCAACGTTTTTGCCTTCTTTCAGCATATCTATAATTTTTTGTGCTGCTTTTTCTTCATTTTGGGAACGGCATGAAACGAGCGGCTTTTTAATTTCAAAATGATTTAAAAGCTGTAATGTGTGTCGCGTATCTTCGCAGGCAATAACGTCTACGGATTTAAACGTTTCAAGGGCGCGAAAAGTAATATCTCCTAAATTTCCGATTGGTGTTCCAACAATATATAATACCGGCACGATTTAACTATATATGTAAATTAGAATTAAGGGAAGTAGCTGAAAATCCATCTATACTGCTTACTACCGCAGGTTGCGGCGGCTGCTTCGAGTAAAACAAGCAAAAATAAACATAAAGAAATCTGAAAAATTATTTGGCAGGGTTATAATTAATCGTATCTTCTTATAGACAATATGCCAAGTTTAAATTTTGTAGCTTTGAGGGAAACATGGGAAGTCTTAAACCGGTAATTTCTGTTATTGCGGACAAATGCGTAAATTGTCATCGTTGTATTGCGGTATGTCAGGTAAAATTTTGTAATGATGCCTCCGGCGATTATGTTAAGGTAAATCCGGATTTGTGCGTAGGATGTGGTGCCTGTATTACAGCCTGTGCTCATGGAGCAAGAATTGGGCTTGATGATTTTTCTGCTTTTATGGAAGCTTTGAAAAACGGCGAAAAAGTTCTGGCGGTTGTAGCCCCTGCTGCTGCGGCAAATTTTAAAGGAAAAGATTTGGAGCTTAACGGATTTTTAAAATCAATTGGAGTTAAGGCAGTTTTTGATGTTTCATTCGGCGCAGAATTAACGACGAAATCTTATATAGAGCATATCAAACGGAATAAGCCTGAACTTGTTATTGCCCAGCCATGTCCGGCTTTGGTTTCTTATATTGAAATTTATCAGAGTGATTTAATTAAGCATCTTTGCCCGGCAGACAGCCCGATGGCACATACTTTTGCCATGATTAAGCATTTTTATCCTCAGTATAAAAATTATAAGATGGCTGCAATTTCGCCTTGTTATGCAAAACGCCGTGAATTTGATGAAAACGGACTTGGCGATTTTAACGTTTCAATGCGTTCAATTACTGAATATCTTACTGAGCGTGGAATTTCTCTTTCAAGCTTTCCGAAGGTAAAATACGACAATCCGGAAGCTGAACGTGCGGTTTTGTATTCAACTCCTGGCGGACTTATGCGTACGGCAGAGCGTTTTATTCCGGGCATCTCAAAGAAGATTAGAAAAATTGAAGGTCAGCCAACAATGACTGAATATTTTACAGAACTTTCTAAGAATCTGGCACAAAAACGCAAAATTCCTTATACGGTTATAGACTGTCTTAACTGCGAGCGCGGCTGTAACTGCGGGGCCGGAACCGTTAATCAGGAAATGTCCAGAGACGAAATGGAAGGCTATGTAGAAGACCGCATGAATGCGCGAAAAAAGCATTTGAAGTCTGAATCCTTTTTTGGCCGGAAAAAGCTTGATAAGGCAATCAATAAATTCTGGAAAAAAGACATTTATCTGCGTCAGTACAAAGATAGAAGTGATGTATTTAAATCTTTTATAAAAATTCCTACTGAGCAGGAACTTAACGAGATTTATCTTAAGCTTGGCAAAAAAGAAAAGAAGGATTTTTTGAACTGCGGTGCATGCGGCTATAATTCGTGCAAAGATATGGCAATTGCTATATTTAACGGAATCAACCGTTATGAAAACTGTCATCACTTCCTTCAGTATGAAAATGTGCGCCTGCATGAAAAGGATATTGCAGAAAAGATCCAGGTTTCTACTGATAAATTCCGCGATGTAAGCCTTGAAAAACTTAACGAAAACACAGTTAATGTTGATTCGCTTTTGAATGAAACAAAGGTTATGGCTGAAGTTGTAGAAGCCTCTTCTTCCGGTGTAGAAGAAATGATTGGAAACATTAAGTCAATCCGCACTGTTTTGCTTAAAAACTCTGAAGCTGTTGAAAATCTTGAAAAGGCTACGGCTTTAGGTAATGAAAATCTTACAAAAGTAAATGACCTTGTAACAGAAATTGAAGCAAGTTCTAAAGGTTTGCTTGAAATGAGTAATATGATTCAGTCCATTGCAAGCCAGACAAACTTACTTGCCATGAATGCGGCAATTGAAGCAGCACATGCCGGAAATGTTGGTTCAGGCTTTGCGGTTGTTGCTGATGAAATCAGAAAACTTGCGGAAAGTTCAAGCGTTCAGGCTAAAAACATTAAAGAAGTTCTGGCCAACGTTACAGGCATAATTGATAATGCCTACGAAAAAACGCAGAGCACGCGGCAGGAATTTGCCCAGATTGTTAAGCTTTCAAGTGAGGTCCGGCAGCAGGAACAGCAGGTTTTGACGGCCGTTGATGAAGAAAATAACGGCGGTGAATTTGTATTGCAGTCAATAGGAAGATTACGCGAAACAGAAAACGCAGTTTCTCAGGCAGCGGACAGCTTGATGAAAGGCACGGAAGCCTTACGCGATACAATTAAGAACCTGCATTTGTAGAAAGTGCATGGATGCAGACATTGTAAGCAGCGCTTATTTTTAGCGAGTACGCAGACAGCGGGCAATTTGTCCGCTGTTTTTTTTGTTGTGTGAGGCTTTGTGCAGCCCAGATTTTTTTCTTGCGTTTTTCATTTGTAGGGATTATTCTGTTTGTATATAAATCTCTAATTTATTTTTAGCGAGAGGGGCAAACAAAAATAAATTGGAAATAAAATCAGGGGTAATTTAAATATGAAAAGAGTTATAACAGCATTATTGTGCAGTTTATTGGTTTTCAGTTTGTTTGCAAAGACAAATAAAAAAGATGATGGTGCTTCAAAAGCAAATTTTGACAAAATCATTGTGGAAGCAAAAAGTGTAAATGGAAATCGCGGCGATATTTGGGTAAAAGATGTTTCATCTTCTAATGAAACTTATTCAGCTTCAAATTTTTATGCTTCAGAGGCTTTGCTTTCAATGGACAAATTTTTTAATTTTTCAAAAATATTAACAGATGAACAGCTTTTGCAGTTAGGAAAAGCACTTTTTAAAAACATTCCGACTGTAGAAACCAGTTCAGAACTTAGAGTAATCGTAGTAACAAAATATTTTGAAGATGGTAGTAATCTTATATTTTCAATTGTAAATGAAAAATTAAAAAAAGGTTTGATACCAGGTAAAAGTTATGCATATCGATTTTGGGCAAATGCAGAGAAAAGCAAAAGTCAGAATAAAAAAACCGGTGAAAAAACTGTAGTTCAAACTAAAGAAGTTATTGGTGAAAAAGTTGGTTTTGGTCTCTTATATATTCCTTATGATAATGGTAATCTTGTAAGAATTCGCGATGTAAACCAAGGAACAAAGGTTTACAATGAAGACTTGTCGGCTAAAAGTAAAATCAGTCTTATGGATAAATTTCTTTTTGATGAAAAAGATGCCAATGATAGCCAGATTGAAGATATTTATAATGAAATAAATAAATCTGATGCTGATGACTGGATCAAATTTATTATAAATCCTTTAAATTACGGTTTATATAAGGCCAAACTTGGAAAATATGATGAAGCAGAAGCTGTTTGGAAGAATATTGATTCTACAAAGGTTCCTGAAGAAAGGAAAAATTATTATAACAATATTGTTTCTTATTATATTCCTTTCCGAGTAAAGGTTATGAAAGGACTATAATCAACAAACCCGCGCACAAATAAAAAAGGGCTGTCCATATAAGGACAGCCTTTTCTATTTCAGATTGAAAATTATTTTCAATCTGAAAAGCGGCTGAGTCAAGGCTTTAAGCGAAGCGTGCCTTGACCAGACGTATTGCAGATTGAAAGTTTTAATCAAAATGCCTGATTACTTTGATTTTTTATCAGCTGCTGCATGAGCTGCGAGAATAGCGCGGTTAGCTTCTCCCCTTTTTGCATTTTTCTTGCTGTTAGCTTTTGTAGTTTTGTTATAAACTTTCTGTGGTCTAAAACGATTTGCAAGTCTCATGGGATTCCTCCTGAATAGATAGTGTTATGATTATATAGAAAAATGCAAACACTGGCAACTGCAACGAAAAAATGTGTAAAGAAAAAAAGTATTGAGCTCTTGCGTGACATATATTCAGTTTGTCTGTATATTCTATATCTGAGAGAGTGCGGAATTAATTTATGCAAGTTCGCAAAAGGCAGTGCTTAGATGTTTAGGTACTTAGCACTTAGGAAACCGCATTTTTATAACCGGTAAATGGGGAATTTATGTATCTTTTAGTTGCAAAACAATTAGTAATTATGACTTTTCTGGCTTCAGTCAGTTTTCTGTTTTCTAAAAAATTTAACTATGGAAAGAAAGAATCAGAATATCTAAGTAAACTGCTGCTTTTTGTAATTTCTCCATGCATGATTTTTAATACGTTTAATATTCCGTTCAACAGCGAAAAACTTGCTATGTTACGTTATTCCGTTGGATGCGGTGTAACAACACTTGTATTTATGATAGCAATTTCCCTGATTATCATTCATTCAAGAACAGAAGCCGGAAAAAGCCGTGACTGTCTTGATAAAATGGGATTTGTTTTTTCAAATGCCGGATTTATTGGAATTCCTTTAATAAACGGAGTTTTTGGCAATGAAGGAGTTTTTCCTCTTATGGGCTACATTGCCGTATTCAATATTTTCTTGTGGACTTTCGGCTACTACACAGTAAATAAAGAACTTGGTTTAAAAAAACTTTTAATCAATCCGAATATAATAGCTATTGTAACAGGTATTTGTTTTTTTCTTTTGCCGTTTGAACTTCCGGATGTGCTAAGCCAGACAATCAGATATTTTGGCAATATGAATACGCCTATTTCTATGATAATTCTTGGACTTTTATTCGCAGATTTTAAGCGGCCGCAGAAACTTGAACATACGCCTTCAAGACGTGTTGCAAGAACAATTCTTTTCCGTCTGATTATTCTTCCGGTTCTGATTCTTGTGCTGTATAAGACAGTGCTTTTAACAATTGCACCGGCATTCGCTTTAAACATGGAAAACTTAAAGCGTGTGATGATGATAATTTTTATAGCTGCAAGCTGTCCTGTTGGTATGAATGTAGCAAATTTTGCAGTTATTTATGATAAAGATGAATCTTATGCAAGCCTTCTGGTTTCTATATCGTCTTTGCTGTGCGTAATTACATTGCCTGTTATGGTTCGTTTTGCAGAAATAATTCTTTTGTAAGTTATTTATTTCTAAGTTTTTTATCCATTTCTGAAATAAAAAGGCCAGCGATTGTAAGAACTGCGCCACATGCACCCATAGGTGTTATCGGTTCAGATAAAACAAGGAATGCAAAAACAATTGTAACAACCGGGATAAGATAAATACCAACCGTTGTTTTAACGGTTCCTACAAGCCGGCATGCTTTGCTCCAGGCAACAAAACAAAATCCGGAAGCAACGATACCCAAAAAAAGAAGGCAAAGCCAGTTATAGAAATCAGAAAATCTTTTTAAGTTTTCTGAAGGCTTAAGGACAACATTCAGGTTTTCATCGTTTATGGCAAAATTACAAAGCCTTAGAAGAATCATAAAAACAAGTGCATAGAAAAATACTTTCCGTGTTGCAGGAATTGATTTATAACCTGCTTTATTTATTTTAGAAACAAAAAGTGAATAAAATCCCCAGGAAACAGAAGCCGACAATGCCAGAAAATCTCCGAGCGGATTTAAGTGCAGGACGGCTGTTCCGTTGAAACTGACAAGGGCAACGCCAAAAATTGCAAGAACAAAGCCTATGAAAAATTTCAATGAAATATGTTTTTCTTTTAAAAAAATCTGTGCAATTATTGCCGTAAAAATCGGTGTTATAGAAACAATGATGCTTACATTTGAAGCAGAAGAAAAATGCAAAGCGACATTTTCCATCAGCTGATAAATTGTAACGCCAAAAAGTCCTGCAAAGGCAAAATAAAGGTTGTGCTTTTTTTCTTTAACAGGGCATTTGTGCGGATAAATTATCCATAAAAAAATATATGCAAGAAAAAATCTTGTAACAAGGATTTCGTATGCAGAAAAAGAAGTCAGCAGGTATTTTGTACAAACAAAAGTAATTCCCCAGAAAAAAACTGTTGCCGCAGCAAGAGCAAAACCTAAAAATTGTGAGCTTTTATCATTCATTTTTTACCTGCCTTTTATAAAATAGATGCAATGGATGCGGATTTGGAACAATCTTTGAATATACTACAAAAAATAATAAAAAAAGTCATGGCTGACCGATAAAAAGAAAATCGGAAAGCCATGACTTTGTGGTAAATATTTGGAAGGCTTTTAGAAAGTACAGAAACCGAACTTTCTTAAAAACTTATTCCCTTGAAAACTGTCAGTTGAAACAAATGTCTGTTACAACTGAACGGCGATCTATTCTTTGTCGTTGTATCCAGCAAGGAAGTTTGCAAGAACTGCGCCTGAAATATTGTGCCAAACAGAGAAGATTGCACCTGGAACTGTTGCCATTGCCAAAGTTGGGAAAGCTGTTCCTGCAAGGCTTGTTGCAAGACCAGAATTCTGCATACCAACTTCAACGCACAATGCCTTTGTTTTTGCTCTGTTAAGTTTAAGAAGTTTTCCAACTCCAAATCCACATGCATAACCAAGAACGTTATGAAGAATAACAACTACAAATACAATTGCACCTGTTGTAAGGATTTTCTGAGCATTGTGGCTTACAACTGCTACAACGATTAAACAGATTGCAGTTACAGAAACTAATGGAAGAATCTTTACAAGTTTCTGTGTTACTTTGCCAAAGAATTTGTTAATAAGGAAACCAAGAGCGATAGGAATGATTACAACCTTTACGATAGACATAAACATTGCAACTACGTCAACATTTACTGTTGTCTTCAAAAGAAGGTATGTAATAGCCGGTGTTACAACAGGTGCTAAAAGAGTGTTTACACTTGTCATACCAACTGAAAGGGCAACATCTCCTTTTGAAAGGTATGTAATTACGTTACTTGAAGTTCCGCCAGGACATGTACCAACAAGAACAACGCCAGCCATCAAAGCAGGATCAAGATTGAAAATCTTGCTCAAGCCGAATGCGAGCAAAGGCATAATAATGAACTGTGCTGCACAGCCTAAAAGAATATCTTTCGGGCGGGTAAAAACAAGCTTGAAGTCTTCCAGTTTAAGTGTAAGACCCATACCAAACATTACAATCATCAAAAGATTTGTAACCCATTTTGTCTGAACCCACAGACATGTTGAAGGAACGAATAAAGCCAGAGCTGATAATGCAAGAACAATAACAGCCATGAATTTTCCTACAAAGTTACTGATTTTTTCCAAAACGTTCATATCTTTTCTCCATCTCCTTTAAAGTATGCAGAACCAAGTTGAAAATTTAAAAATACTGTAGAACTATAGCATTATTGAAAATGACTGTAAATAGAAATTTGTCAAAAAATTAAAAAATATTTTATTTAATTTAGTATTATTAAAGTTTTAGACGGATTTTTAAAAGTTATTCGTTTTCTACCTTGTAAAACAAACTTACAGGGCAAAGCTCCCATGGCAGGCAAGCTGACCTTCGCAGCATAGCTGCTTGTAGATAGCCATCTTACAAATGTTTAATTTTATGATAGATTATGAACATGAATTACGAAGATAATCGTGTGCGGCTGATTTCTTTTTTTGCTGCGCTATGTATGTTTTTGTCCGCAATTGAATATGCAATTCCAAAGCCTTTGCCTTTTTTGCGGCTTGGGCTTGCAAATCTTCCGGTGCTGCTTTCACTTTTTGTATTAAAAAAACGCGACACCGTTTTACTGATTTTTCTTAAAGTTCTGGCACAGGGTTTTATTTCTGGAACCGTTTTCTCGTATATTTTTGTTTTTTCGGCAGTAGGTTCTTTTGCAAGCGGATTTACAATGCTGCTTGTGTATTCGCTTTTATGGAAAACAAATCATATTTCTGCTGTGGGGCTTTGCCTTGCAGGAGCAATAGGTAATAATCTTGCACAGATTGCAGTGGCTTACCTGATTATTTTTGGTCAGAATACAAAATTCATTGCGCCTGTACTGCTTGGTTCAGGGCTGGTAAGCGGATTTATTCTTGGCGTTTTTACAAATCTTTTTATGCAAAAATCAAAATGGTTTGCGTCTTTGCCTAAAGTGAATTGCAGCGTTGGAGGCAGTGTCTAATTTATGAAATTACCAAAAAGCATTTTTAAACATACAAATCATTTTTTTAATGAAATCTGCAAGGCAGAAGTTCTGTTCATACTTTCGCTGTGCTGCTTTCCGCTTTATCTTTTTATTTCCTCTACAAAGATTTTGTGGAGCATAGCACTGGCTTTTTTTGTGCTTTCACTTTTGAGGCGTGGAAAAATCCGCATTCTTCCTTCTATTATAATTACAGCCGGAATTGTTGCGCTGGCTTTGCTTTCTCCTTCTGGAAAAATTTTATTTTCTGCTGGAGCTGTAAAAATTACGGACGGAGCGCTTAATAACGGACTGCATCGTTCGGCGGTTTTGTGCGGAATGGTATTTCTTTCACAGTTTGCAGTTTCGCCAAA
>JAEEWW010000069.1 GCA_016287815.1 Treponema sp.
TCTGGTTTTGATTCATATCGATTCTGAGCTTTTCTTAACAAAGGATATTGAATATCAAAAAACTGTTTAGAATAGGTTGATTTCTGCAAATCCTCAATTACAGCATCAGACACTTTTCCAGATTCTAAAAGCGGTATTAAAATTTCTCTTGCGATTTCACCAACTTTTAAACCATTATATATTGAACCACCGATTGCCTGTTGTGCATTTTTATGTATCTGTATATCGTGATTTATTGAACTATATTTTGGTTTTATGAAATTTGAATTATTAATATTTATCAAACCAAAAAGTTCGAGCATTTTTACACTTCTTAGAAATAATTCAGATGAATCAGAATCTGATAAAGTTGATTCTATTGTTGGAATTAATATTTCTTTTTCAAATTTTTCATTTGCTATATATTTAAAGACAACTTTCTCATTATCTGAAAAATCATTATTTAATACGGAAAAATAATCCCTAATTGTTTCATCGGTTGCAGGGGTTACTTTAGGAGATGCAAAAATAATTTCATATTTATAGTTTGGAAAAAATGCTAATCCAATTAAATAAGCTCGTAAAAGTTTTTTACAAACTCTATCCTTAGTATCCAACCTACCACCATATTGTAGACCATTTTCATGAAACGCAACTTCTACCAAATATAGTTTTTCGTCATTGATACCTACAACATCTAACTCAGCTTGTTTTAAAGCTTGCTCTAAAGAACTTTTCTTAAATACATCCGAAAAATCTCTGTGATTTTGAATATTGTTAAAAACGTATTCTATCTTTTCAAAATCGTCATCTTTTATTTTCCAAGAAGTTGCTGCTTTCCAATTTGTTTGTGTAAGGATGCAATTTTTCACATTTTTCAGATATGATTGTAATAAAGATTCTCCAATTTCTATTTTCATATTTGATTCCTTTATCATTGAAATTATAATCGATAAAGAAGAATCTTCAAAAGAAAAACTTTGCAAAAAGAATTGCCGCAATAGTCCATGTAGCAAGATAACAAAGGATTACTAATTGATTACCGCTTAATTGAAAAGCAGTTTTCGCTTTTTGCGTAAGGATATCTGAAAGAAGCTCAGAAAAATGAGCCGTATCTTCGTCAGAAAGCTGTTCGCCGTTTTCTAATCTTTCAATCAGTTCTGATATTTCATTTTGATTTACTGTAGATGCTGTTCTGAGTTGTTTGCCAATTCCATTGCTGACTTCTTCTGCATCAAAAAAACAGAATAAATACACAACAAACGGTTTTTCATTTACGGTATACGAAGTCAAAAGAACTATTCCGTATCCATCAGAATCAGAAAAACTGAAACTTTCCGCTTTTGGATTTGTTATAGTTCCAGCTGTTCCATAAATCTTTTTGTGATATTTAGAAAGATCTTTTATGTCTTTTTCATCAAAAACGAATTCTTCTTCTTTTTCCGGAATTGCTTTGTGAGCAATTATAAATTCGGCAACGATATCTATATTGTCTGTATAAAAAACATTTGTTTTTATAAAATTCAAGTTGCTTAGTTCATGAGGTACGGTTAACGGAGAAAAATGATTTACATTTAAATTTGTTTCGCTGGCAGCTTTATAGAGCTGTTTGATTTGTTGTTCACAACTTTGATTCCCTGCAAGAACTGATTTTATATAGAAAGAAAGTGCTTTGAATAAATCTTGTTTAGCACCAGCTCCATTTTCGTAGCATTGGGCTAGATTATAATATGCATGCTTGTTACCGTTGTTGGCAGAAAGTTTGTAATATTCAAAAGCCTTTTGTGGATTTTTATCTGTACCGAATCCATTTGCATAGCAGCTGGCTAGTGCAAATTGAGAAATTGCGTGGTTGTTCTGAGATGCTTTTGTAAGCCATTTGAAAGCCTTGTTATAATCGCGTTCGGTATCATTCGTACCGGAAAAATAAATGTCTGCAATTTTGTATTGAAGTTCTGCATTGTGAGAAAGACTTTCTTCCTGTAATAATTGAGAAAGATTTGTTTGAACTGTCATTAGCCGCCTCCTGAGAACGGATTATATAACGGCTTTTTGACAACCAGGTCGCATTTCAGGCGACATTTTAGTTATCTTGTACTGATGATAAGTTGTTTTAAGGCTTGAAATAAGTTTGTTTTGCTCTCATAACACGTTGTCACGAGACTGCTACAAAATTATTATGAGAGTCATACAAGGTTATTACAAGACTGCTACAAGCTTATTATGAGAGTCATACAAGGTTATCACAAGACTGCTGCAAGCTTATTATGAGAGTCATACAAGGTTATCACAAGACTGCTGCAAACTTATCATAAGAACTGTGCAAGGTTGTCACGAGACTGCTACAAACTTATTACGAGCCTTCAGAAAAGCAGGAGTTCCGCATTATAACCAGATATTGCAGAAATTATGGGTACGGAAACAAAATTGTTTATGAAAACTCGTTATAATGCGGTTGTTCTAAAATTATGGACAGTACAAATTGATTTTGTTATAATTGAACAAATTATAAATACGAGCATGTCTAAAAGTTCCGCTTTGTCATTTTTTATTGACAGATGACAGTTAAATCTTTTTGACAGCTTTTTAAGAGGTCGATATGCCTAAAATCGAAGTCAACGAACAGTTATTTTTTAATCAGATTGGGAAAAAATATAGTTATGATGAACTTGAAAGAAAATTAACCTGCGGAAAAGCAGAATTAGACGAAAAACCGGATACATCCTTGCCGGAAGATAAACGCGTTATAAAAATTGAATTGAACGACACAAACCGTCCTGACCTTTGGTCAACAAACGGTGTTGCCCGACAGATTCGCCTTCACAATGGTGGAAAAACTGTTGATTACATGAAGCTTATGTCTAACCACGGCAACAACAATTATGAAAACCGCGTTGTTGAAGTTGATGCCGCTTTAAAAGATGTTCGTCCATACATGGTTGCCTTTATGATTGCAGGAAAACCAATCGACGAACCAATGCTTTTAGACATTATTCAGACACAGGAAAAACTTTGCTGGAACTTTGGCCGCAAGCGTAAATCAATTTCTATGGGTGTTTACCGCATTGACCAGATAAAATTCCCTGTAAAATATCACGCTGTAGATCCTGATAAAACTTCATTTGTTC
Source organism: Treponema sp. (assembly GCA_016287815.1). GTDB lineage: Bacteria > Spirochaetota > Spirochaetia > Treponematales > Treponemataceae > Treponema_D. The sequence continues at coordinate 3,108 of JAEEWW010000069.1, forward strand.
CTTTGCAGTGCGAATCTCCAATGACTTGCCGCCAGATTTTAACTGATCACCCGAAAGGCAAGGACTTTGGCTGGATTTTAGCTGACTGCAAAAAATTCCCGCTTTTAAGTGATGCAAAGGATGAAGTTCTTTCTATGGCTCCGATTATCAACTCTGCAACATTGGGAGCCGTTCAGGTTGGCGATAAAGATTTGATGGTAGAACTTACCGGCGACAATATTGAAAACCTTATTCTTTCTGCAAATATCGTTGCATGTGATTTTGCTGATGAAGGTTACGAAATTAAACCTATTCTTGTTAAACATCCTTATGATACAGGGCTTGGCAAGGACATTATGGTACCTTTCTATTATCAGCCGACAACAAAAGCAACACTTTCTCATATCAACAAGCTTTTGGGCTCTTCATTTACAGAAAAAGAAGTTATTGAAGCCCTCAACCGTATGGGAAATTCCGTTACTTCTGAAAAGAAAGGTGACGATGTTGAATTTACTCTGGCTCCGCCGCCATACCGCAACGACTTTTTACACGAAGTTGATGTAATAGAAGACGTTATGATTGGCCGCGACCTTGAAACATTCAACCCGGAAAAACCAAATGATTTTACAATCGGTCGTCTTTTGCCGATTACACAGTTCAGCCGCAAGACAAAAAACATTCTTGTAGGACTTGGCTATCAGGAAATGATTTTTAACTATGTTGGAAGCCGTCAGGATTATATAGAAAAAATGAATATTGACGGTTCTGATGTAATTGAAATTGCAAACCCGATGAGCGAAAACTATCAGTTTATCCGCTCTTCTATAATTTCTTCACTTCTTAAAGCAGAAAGTGTTTCTGCAAATGCAATTTTCCCGCATAAGATTTTTGAAATCGGTAAAGTTGCATATATTTGCGATGAAGAAAATACAGGAACAAGAACACGCCAGTCTTTAGGCTTCTTAACTGCCGCAAACAACGCAAACTTCAACAGTGCTGCAAGTGAACTTTCGGCTTTGCTTTACTACCTTGACCACAAATACGAAGTTAAAGAATCTTCTGACCCGCGCTTTATTCCGGGACGTCAGGCAGCAATCATGGTAAACGGCAAAAAAGTCGGAGTTTTCGGCGAAGTTCATCCTTCTGTACTTGAAAACTGGGCAATTACTGTTCCTTGTGTTGCCGGTGAATTGGATTTGGAAGAATTACTGTAATATACTATTCTCTAGCTTCCAGTGTTTTTGAATGTGTCCAGACGCATTAAGTTTTAATGTGCACACAAACCTGGTTGTTATTATGGCTTTTGCCATGGAGTTAATATGAACGAAAGAAGATATTTATTTACTTCTGAGTCAGTTAGTGAAGGACATCCTGATAAGCTTTGCGATCAGATTTCTGATGCAATTCTGGATGCATGTTTAAAAGATGATCCTGAAAGTCATGTTGCCTGTGAAACTTATGCTTCTACAGGTCTTGTTTTAGTTGGTGGAGAAATTACTACATCAACTTATGTTGATGTTCAGGGAATTGCAAGAAAAATTGCCGGTGATATTGGTTATACAGATGCAGATTTTGGCTTAGACTGCAATTCAATGGCTGTATTAAATACAATTCATTCACAGTCACCTGATATAAATCAGGGTGTTGTTGGTAAAGGTCTTGATGAATACGAAGGTCAGCAGGGTGCCGGCGACCAGGGTATGATGTTTGGTTTTGCCTGCAACGAAACACCGGAACTTATGCCGGCTCCAATTATGTATTCACATAATATTCTGCTTCGCGCAGCAAAACTCCGCAAGGACAAGACAATAGATTATCTTCGCCCGGATGCAAAAAGTCAGGTAACTATAGAATATGAAGGTCACAAGCCTGTTCATATTGATACTGTTGTTGTTTCTCATCAGCATTCGCCTGATGTTTCCTATGATAAAATCAAGGACGAAGTAATCAATCAGATTATTAAACCTGTTCTTGAACCTACAGGTCTTTTAGACGAAAAGACAAAGTATTTTATTAATCCTACAGGAAGATTTGTTGTAGGCGGTCCTTTTGGCGATACAGGTTTAACAGGCCGTAAAATTATTGTAGATACTTACGGTGGAATGGGTCGTCATGGTGGTGGTGCTTTCAGCGGCAAAGACCCTTCTAAGGTTGACCGCTCTGGCGCATACATGGCACGTTACATTGCAAAGAATATTGTAGCTGCAGGTCTTGCAGACAGATGTGAAGTTCAGCTTGCTTATGCAATTGGTGTTCCGTTCCCGGTTTCAATTATGGTAGATACTTTTGGAACAGGAAAAGTTTCTGACAGCGTAATTTCTGATGCAGTAAAAGAAGTATTTGACTGTACTCCGGCAGGAATCATCAAGACTTTAGGCTTAAAGCGTCCTATTTATCTGCCGACAGCAAGTTACGGACATTTTGGCCGTTCAGAATTCCCTTGGGAACAGACGGACAAAGTTGAAGCTCTTAAAAAGGCTGTAAAGTAAGAGTACGTACCGACAATCTGACACTCGGATGAATGCCAGATTGTCAGTTTTGAAATTTTTTACGGTGCGATACTTTTACACAGTAATTGGTGTAACGAAAATAAATGACTTTACTTTCGGTTGAAGAGATTTGTCAGGTTTTTGAAAGATTTCAAAAACAAAATCCAGAGCCTGCTTCGGAATTAAAGTGGAAGAACGCATATACAATGCTTGTTTCTACGGTACTTTCTGCGCAGGCAACCGATAAAAGCGTAAACAAGGCAACCGAAAGTCTTTATAAAATTGCAGATACCCCGGAAAAAATGCTTGCCTTGGGCGAAGAAAAATTAATCAGCTACATAAAATCAATCGGTCTTTATCGCAGCAAGGCAAAGCATGTAATTGCATTAAGCAAAATGCTTATCGAAAAGTTCGGCGGAAAAGTTCCAGCTGACCGTGATTCTTTAATGTCACTTCCCGGTGCCGGCCGAAAAACCGCAAATGTTGTATTAAATGTTGTTTTTAAGCAGCCTACAATGCCGGTAGATACGCATCTTCTGCGGATTTGTCCTAAAATCGGTCTTGCAGAAGGAAAAACTCCTTTAGAAGTTGAAAACAGCCTTGTTGAGCGGATTCCACAAAAATACATGCAGCATGCACATCACTGGCTTATTCTGCACGGGCGTTATATCTGTAAGGCTAGAAATCCATTATGCGATGAGTGTATAATTTGCGATATCTGTAAACATAATGAACAGTAAAAAGAACAATATAATAATAGAATTGTAGGACAAAATGGAAAACGAAGTAGTTATGAAGAATGCTCAAAGTTCATCTTTTAATCCGGCTTCAATATTAACGGATCAGGCAAAGCCAATTGTTGAAGTTTGTAAAAATTTCTTAACGCCATCTTTTTTAGGTAAACTAGCAGGTACTATTTTAATGCTGATAATTCTGTATGTTTTATACAGAGTTGTTAATTCAATGATTCGCCGCATACCTGAGCGCGGTTTAAAACATCAATATGTTGAACTTATACGTAAAGTTTTAAAGTACATATATTATTTTGCTGTTTGTGCCTATATTCTGGGCTTGTTTGGAATCAGGCTTTCTGTTATTTGGGGCGCTGCCGGAGTTGCCGGAGTTGCAATCGGCTTTGCATCCCAAACTTCTGTAAGCAATATCATAAGCGGTTTATTTGTCTTAAGTGAACGCGCTATGAATGTTGGCGACCTTATAACAGTTGACGGCGTTACAGGAATTGTTGATTCAATTGATTTGCTTTCTATAAAAATTCATACATTGGATAATCAGCTTGTTCGTGTTCCAAACTCAACAATCATTGATACAAAGTTAATTAATACTTCTTATTTTCCACATCGCAGAATGTCCATTGCGGTTTCAATCAGCTATGATATAAAAATAGATGAAGCCCTTGAAGTCCTGAAAAAAGCTCCGGAATTGTGCCCGACTGTTTTAAAAGACCCTGAACCAGCCGTTTGGGTAGACAGCTTTGGCGAAAGCGGAATAAATCTTGTTCTTGCTGTATGGTTCAAGCAAAGTGATTTCAGGCAGACTAAAAATGATTCTTTTATAGCTGTACAGAAAGTTTTTGCGGAATCTAAAATTACAATTCCATATAATCACCTTGATGTTACGATTTTGCAGTAAGGTGAATTTTTAAATTTTCATTAGAAATTCACATGTTCATAAACTTTATATGCGAACATGTGTATATCTTGTGGAAAAGTTGTAAAGAAAAACAGTTTTATGTTTGATAAATTCTTATATTACAAAATTTTGTGCAAAGAATTCCCTGAGTTTCTTAAAAAATATCTTAATCTTCCCATTTTAAACCGACTTGCAGGAGTAGGACTTTTATGCGGAACAGATTGGACTCCTCTGTATAATAACCGCTTTTTTTATTCGCGGCTTGACCACAGTATCGGTGTTGCATTAATCATCTGGAATTTTACGCACGATAAAAAGCAGGCTCTTGCAGGGCTTTTTCACGATGTTTCTACTCCAGCATTCAGTCATGTTTCAGATTTCAGAAGCGGAGATGTGATAAAACAGGAAAGTACGGAAGAAGAAAATAAAAAAATAATTCATGATTGTACAGAACTTACAGAATTGCTTAAGCAGGACGGATTAAAGGTTTGTAATGTTGATGATTATCACCGTTTTCCTGTAGCAGATAACGAAATTCCACATCTTTCGGCAGACAGACTGGAATACATGTTTCCTTCCGGGATAATTTTAAACGGAAGTTTTGATATGGAAAGTACAGAAAGGCTTTACAAGGATATCTGTATATATAATAACGAATTAGGTGAAGTTGAACTTGCATTTAAAACAGAAGCTTGTGCCTTAGAATATTGTAAGAGATTCTGCAATACAGGGCTTGTCCTCCAGCATAATGAAAATAAAATAGCACTCCAGCTTCTGGCAGATATTTTGTCTATTGCTTTTGAACTTAGAATACTTTCAGAAGAAAATCTTTTTTCTATGAGCGAAAAACAGATTATTGATGTATTCGATTCTTTTGTTGAAGTAAAAAACTTTTCTGATCTTAACAGGATTCAGGAAAATTCTTTAAGTTTGACCGGAAAAGGAATCATTAATACTTATGCTGAAAAAAGCGAGATAGAAAGCAAAAATAATAAATTCAGGCAGTTCGTTCAATATTATAAAACTTTCAGAACGATGAAAAAAATAGAGCGTTCAGATACCCCTAAAAAAGATTATTACAATCTTTCACTGGAAGTAAAAAAACGCTATATAAATCCTCTTGTCGCATCTGGCAAAAATAAGGGAAAAAGAATTACACAAATCAGCGCAGAAGCCGAAAAAACTGTAGAAGATTTTCTGTCTTTTTCGGATTCCCGCTATGGTTGTGTAAAACTTGTGGATATCTGAGCAAAATTACATTTTAAGTTTATCAAAATCAGCAAGCAGATTTTTTATGCAGGCTTTGATTTTTTCCATATCGCCTTTTCTGGCTCCTTCAATATTAAGTGGCATTACAGGGTCATGCAAAGACAGGCGCAATAGTGCCCAGCCTTTAATTTCTTCTGAATTAAAACTTACGCGGACGCCTTCGTAAGAATCCTGCAATGTATATCCGTTTTTAACAGCCTGCTGCTTGAACTGTTTTAAAACTTCTTCTCCGTATGCCTTAAAATCTTCGGCAAGAATTTTAAAACGCAGTTCCTGAGCTTCTACAAGCGGCGGCAGTTCTTTTATCAAGTCTGCAAGTTTTTCACCTTTTTTATTTGCATTTGCAAGGGCAATAACAATTTTTACGCCAAGAAAGGCTCCGTCATCCAGATAATAATTGTCTTTCAACGCACCATGTCCGGAAGTTTCCATTGCTAGTGGAGAAACAATTCCAGAAGCATTTAATTCCTTGCATTTGTTGATTACGTTTTTATACCCGCGCTTGTAGCAGAGATGTTTTAGTTTTAGAACTTTTTCCAAAAAGTAGGTGAGCCGGTCAGAAGTTACCGAGTCAGTAATTATGGTACTTCCAGGATATTCCGGAGCTAAAATTGCCGCCGCCATAGCAATAATCGAATCCCGGTTTACTTCTGTTCCGTCCGGCAAAACAGCGGACATTCGGTCTACATCTGTATCAAAAATCAAGCCTAAATCTGCGTGATTTCTTAAAACGGCGGACTGAATTGCTTTCATAGCATCAGGATTTTCCGGGTTTGGAATGTGGTTCGGAAAATTACCGTCCGGTTCAAGGAACTGGCTGCCTTTTGTATCTGCGCCAAGCATTTTGAGCACTTTTTCTGCAAAAAATCCGCCGGCACCGTTTCCTGCATCAATAACAATTTTAAGACCTGCAAGAGGGGTGTTTGCCGCATTTTTTTCACAGTTTTTTCCGCATACACCTTCGGTTATTGTTTTTCTTAAATGTTCGGAATAAACGGAAATCAGATCAAAACACCTGCAATCGTTTATGTCTGCTTTTTGTTCAGAAATGCCGGAAGCTGTTTTTAAAATTTCTGTAATATCGTCATGTTCAAGTCCACCGTCTATATCAAAAAACTTCAATCCGTTTCTGTTAAACGGAAGGTGACTTGCAGTAAGCATAATTGAACCGTCAAAATGAGTCTGTTCAAAAACAACAGACATAAACATTGCAGGCGTTGTTGCAAGACCGCAGCATACAGGTTCCGCTTTTGCAATTTTAATTCCTTCTATAACGGATTTTTCAAGTGAAGGACCGGACAGGCGGGAATCACGGCCAACGCCTATAACAAGTTCTTCAGGATTTTTGCCTGTTTTTTTGGAAAGCCAGATAACAAATGCCTGGGCAATTCTGTTGCAGATATGCGGTGTTAGATTAACGCTTTCTCCTTCAACACCTTCTAAAGCAACCCCTCTGATATCGCTGCCATTTTGCAGTTTCATTATCTGTGTACTATCCATAATATCCTCCATAACAATTTTGTAATGATAAAGATATTATACAGCTATAAAATGTTCTGTGCTAGTTTGAGAATGCAGGTTTGTTAACAATCCCTTATCGCGGATTTGATTATTTGGGTTATTTGAATTTTGCGACAATGCAGCAGATTAAAAATGCCAGCAAATCTGCGGCTACAATCGTAGAACCTACCGGGGTTTCAATCAAAATAGAAGCTAGAATTCCGAAAATTGCGCAGAAAACAGAAAGAATTGCAGAAAAGACAATTACGGATTTAAAATTCTTAAAAATGCGCATGGAAGAAAGCGCCGGAAAAATTATCAAGGCAGAAATCAGTAAAGAACCTACCAGATTCATCGCAAGAACGATTACCACGGCAATTATAACTGCAATCAAAAGATTATAGTTATTTGCTTTTATACCGGTTGCGCGTGCAAAATTTTCATCAAAAGTTACCGTAAATATTTTATGGTAAAACAATATAAAAACGGCAATTACTATGACAGAAAGAATAATGCAAAGGAAAACATCTGTTTTGGTAAGCGTAAGAATTGAAGTTGAACCAAAAAGAGTTGTACACACATCGCCGGAAATATTTGCAGAAGCAGAAAAAGCATTCACCAGAAGATAGCCTAAAGCCAACGCAGAAACAGAAATAAGAGCAATAGCTGCATCTCCTTTTATTTTTGCATTCTGCCCGGTACGCAGCAAAAGAATTGCGCAAATTACTGTTACAGGCAAAATCAGTATCATATTATTAGAAAGTTTTAAAATTGTTGCAATTGAAAGGGCGCCAAAAGCAACATGTGAAAGTCCGTCGCCGATAAATGAAAATCGTTTTAAAACCAGCGTAACGCCGAGTAAAGAAGAACACAAAGCAATTAAAACTCCGCAAATCATTGCGTAGCGTACAAATGGAAAAGTAAAATACAGACCTAAGGTTTGAATGGATTCTATCATCGTTTTCCTTCCAGCTTGCTTTGCAAATCGTAAAGTTTGCCTAATTCGCTTTTTAAAAATTCTGTAGTAGTTCCAAAGAAACTGTTTTCAGAAACATGCAGAATATGGGAAGCATATTTTAAAGTTGAATGGATGTCGTGAGAAATCATTATAATAGTAAGGCCTTCTTCGTTAAGCTTTTTTATAATGTCGTACAATTCCTGGACAGCTTTTGAATCCAGTCCTGTAACAGGTTCATCAAGAAATAAAACTTTACCTGCAGCGCATAAGGCTCTTGCAAGAAGGACTCTCTGCTGCTGACCGCCTGAAAGTTCCCGGTAACATGCATTTTTCAGATGAGCAATTCCCATTCGCTCAAGATTGAATTGAGCCAGAGCTTTTTCTTCTTTCGTATAAAACGGACGGAACCTGCTGTGGTTGAGGCAGCCAGACCAGACTATTTCTTTTACAGATGCAGGAAAATCCCTTTGAATTATAGTTTGCTGCGGAAGATAGCCTATTTCGCCTTTGCCAAAACCGTCTTTGAAAATAATTTCTCCCTTAAGAGGCGGAATCAAACGCAGAAGGGTTTTTACTAATGTACTTTTACCGGAGCCGTTTTCTCCAACAATACACAGATAATCCCCGGAACTTACAGAAAAGTTCATGTTTTCTACGATTGTTTTTCCTTCGTAGCCGAGACAAAGATTTTTACAGATTAATTGAATTGTTTTATTCACAGTCAATTTGCAAATTATATGCAAATTCTTATCTGTGTCAATCTGACACTTAAATATCAATTTTTAGGAAATTTTAAGAATTACGTTATAGTACAAATAAATTGGCTTTTTTAATGTCTAAATCATCTAAGGAGACTGACTTGAAAAAATTACTTTTAGTTTTTTTGGTTTTCAGTGTTTCTGCACTATTTGCTTTTTCACAAAGCGTTGATATAAGCGGAAATCTTACTATGCAGGCAGGCTATGGTCTGCCAAATACTCATGATAATAAGGGGCGTGCACTTTTAGGAAACACAATTCTGGAAACAAAATTAAGCTCTGTAATGGATGAAAGTCTAGTTTATGTTGACTCTTTTTTTGTTTATGATTCGCTGAATAGTCAATCTGCCAACAGTGCTGAAGGTGTTGTAAATAAGGAAAACTCTTTTGCATTGAAGCTTAAGGAAGCCTATTTTGATTATTCATCCATCTGGTGGTCACTTCGGGCAGGGAGACAGATTGCAGCCTGGGGAAAAGCAGATGATATTCAGATTACAGATATCCTTTGCCCGCAGGATACTACCAGTGTAATAGCAGCCGACTATAGCGAAAACCGTATGGGAATTGATGCCCTTCGCCTTTCTTTAACAGGAACGCAAGTTCAGGCAGATGCCTACTGGATTCCTTTTTTTACGCCGGCAACGCTTCCTTTTGCGAAAAAAAATCCACTTCACGATTATGTTTTTCCGGAATCTGTTGATGGAATTTCAATTACTGAGCCCGAAGGTATAAGTGATTTTGAACTTCCTGAAAAAAAGCTATACAACAGTGAGTTTGCCTTACGCTTAAGTGCATATTTTTCTATTATGGACGTTTCTTTATATGGTTTTTATGGCTGGGATGATAATCCGTTCATTGCCTACACAGCAACTTCGACCACAGAAATTACTGTAACTGGCGAATATAAACGGCTTTGCATGATTGGTACAGACGCTGCAATTCCATACGGAGATTTTGTATTCCGCTTTGAAGTTGCATTTTTCCCGAACAGGTACCTGCAGACAAATAATGAATATCAGACAGCTTTACAGGAAGCAGGCGAAGAATTTGACAGTGCCAAAAAACATCATCAGGTTCTTGGCCTTGCCGGTTTAGACTGGGATGCTGGTAGTGGATTTACCTTTACTGCTCAATATGTAGCTGACTATGTATGCGGAAGCAAAGATAGCATTGATGAACTTAGCCGTAAAAGATTACAGCAGCAGGCAACACTCAGCTTAGACAAAACTCTTCTTAACGAAACTCTTACCCTTTCAGCTTCTGGGGCACTCGATTTAAAAGACTATTCATCTTTTTCAGAAGTGTCGGCTGAATACAGTTTAAGTGATTCAATAAAGCTAAGCGTTATCGGAGATTTCTTCCTTGAAGGTCCTGATGATAAAGCAGGAATGTTTGGCGAATACCACGATTTGTGTGCCGTTACTATTAAAGGGAAAATTTCGTTCTAAATACGCAGATTTATTATAAGTTGATTTAACAGGGGTTGCTGTTTTTTTGGCTTCGCCCTGTTTTCGGTTCTTCTTTTAATCATCTTTATTGTTTTTATAGGAGCAGACATGAATATATCTACAATAAACAGTTTCTTCAAAAAACTTGGAGAAGCTCAAATCAAACACCGCTGGCTTATTCTTGCAGCATTTATAGTGGTAACGCTTGTATGTTGTGCAGGTCTTTCAAAGTTCAGAATTGTAAATGGCTCTGAAGGCTGGTACGGCGAAGGCGATAAACTTCAGCAGGATAAAAACCGGTATGAAGCAACTTTTGGAAACAGAGACACTGCTGCTGTTTTATTAGTAGCAGATGACGTTTTTACAGAAGAAATTCTTACAGTAATTGACCGTCTCGGTCAGCGAATGCTAAACGAAATTCCTTTTGCAGATAAAATAACATCTCTTACCGACGTTGAAATTCCTTTAGGAAACGAAGACGGTTTTGAAGTTATAAAACCTTATGCAAATGGAATTCCTTCTGATCCTACAGAATTAAAGGCAAAGCGTGATTTTGTTTTGCGCGGAACGGAAAAAACAAGTGCCTATATTAATACTCTTGTAAGTGAAGACGGCAAAGAAACCTGGATAACCCTTTCCCTTTTGCCTTATGAAAATACTGATGACGATTCTCTTGAGGTTGGCTATGCATTTACAGAAATACTAAACAGCGATGAATTTAAAAGCGACTCCTATAAATTATATGGCTGTGGACAGGCCTACATGGATGTTCAGGAAGAAATTTATGAATATCCTGATTCTGTCCTGCGTATTTTGCTGGGCTTTATAGTTATGCTGGTTTTCCTTGCAGTTACAGTTCGTTCTGTGGCTGGAGTAATAATTCCATCGCTGGCAACTATAGGTGCTATTGCCAGCGTTCTTGGCGGAATGGCATGCTTTGGCGTAAAAGCAGATTTAGCCCTTATTACTC
>JAEEWW010000157.1 GCA_016287815.1 Treponema sp.
TTTACAGGCGAGGTAGAATTTGTTTCTAATTTCTTTGAATTCAAGCTATTTTCTGACGGCATTTTAAACATAAAACGAAAAAATATGAATTCGTTACAAAAAAATTATAGAATTTCTAAAAGAGAATTCCGTATTTTCGTTTTTCTTCCTTTTCTGAAGGTTTGTAAAAAATAGCAATATTACCGATTATTCTGACCAAAGCTGATTCTGAGGATTCAGAAATTTCTTCAGAAATTTCCTGCTTTTCATCTTTAAATTCTAAAAATTTTACCTTTATAAGTTCATGTGCATTAAGGGATTCGTTTATTTTGGCCACAACAGATTCTGTTAAACCGTTCTGACCAATCTGAACTACAGGCTTAATTGACTGAGCTGCCTGTGTCAAAATTTTCCGCTGATTGCTATTTAAGCTGTACATATAAATAATTCTAATCCGTTTTAAAAAAAATTCATGCTGCTGCACGCAAAAGCGTCTGGCAGTGTTACGCTGCACAGTATTAATAGTACGTACAGCGCATAACTAAAGAAAAAAAGCCTGCAGGTTTTTAACCGCAAAAAACTACAAAAGATGAATGCCTGCTTTATTGCATTCTTTTATCATAGATTCCGGCCAGATACTAACCTGCGTTTCGCCGATATGTGCTTTACGCAAAAAGTACATGCACAAACGGGACTGCCCTATACCACCACCGATTGTCTGTTTAAGTTCACCATTTAAAAGAGCCTTATGGAACGGAAGTTTTGCACGTTCAGGACAACCGCGCTCTTCAAGCTGCTTTTTCAAAGAATCCGGCGAAACGCGGATACCCATAGAAGACAATTCAAAAGAATTCTGCAGAACAGGGTTCCAGACAATAATATCTCCGTTCAAACCTGTGTGACCGTCGCCACATTCAGTAATCCAGTCATCATAATCTGGAGCACGACCGTCATGTACAGTACCGTCAGAAAGTTTTGCACCGATTCCAGTAATAAATACTGCACCATATTTTTTGGCAACTTCATATTCACGCTGTTTTGGCGTAAGTTTAGGATATTCTTTCTGCAAATCATCGGCATAAAGAATTTTAATATTTTCCGGTAAAATCGGTTTTATCTGCGGATAGCGGTCATAAATATAAAATTCTGTCCGTTTAAGACAACGGTAAATTTTTCCAACTATACTGTGTAGATAGAAAACCGTACGATTTTTTTCGTCCATAGACATACACCAGTCCCACTGATCAACATACAAAGAATGAATCTGGTCTAAGTCTTCATCCGGACGGATTGCGTTCATATCTGTATAAATGCCAAAATCCGGCGGAAGGTTCATTTCTGTAACTTTCATACGCTTCCATTTTGCAAGCGACTGAACAATTTCCATCTTCTGTTCATTTAAATCTTTTACAGGAAAAGAAACAGGACGCTCAATACCATTAAGGTCATCGTTTATACCAGTTCCTGATTTAACAAATAAAGGTGCTGTAACACGAGTCAGATTTAATTCCGTAGAAAGAGAAACCTGAAAAAAATCCTTTATCATAACAATTGCATGTTCTGTTTCTGGAATTGAAAGAAGTGATTTGTAATTTTTTGGCAATGAATAAGACATATTTATCCTCTCTAAAAAGCAGAACTTTGTTCAAGAAAACTCAAGAAAAATATTCCGCATCCATTATTTTAGCGAAACGCACGCCCTTAGTCCATAAAGCATGAAATTTTCCACCGGGCAAACACATTATAATCAATCTTGCATTGAAAAATGGCGCAAAGGAGTGATCCATTTTGTAAATCAGCTCTGTTTTCTGCTATAATCAGCTTGAGGCTCAAAATGGATATAGCAATCAGACTTTTAACAATCGATGATTACGATCAGATGTTTTCCCTATGGAACAGTACGGAACAAAGCAAACGCGCATTAAATCCTGTGGACGACAGCAGGGAAGGAATTGAGCGCTATATAAAACGAAATCCTTCCACCTGCTTTGGCGCTTTTTTGGCCGAAAAACTCATTGGCGTAATTTTAACTGGCCACGATGGAAGACGTGGAATAATTCATCACATGTGCGTTCACCCTGATTTTAGACGACAGGGAATTGCATCGCAGCTTGTCGATTGCGCAGAAAAAGCTCTTCATGCAGAAGGAATTCAGAAAATCTTTGGGCTTGTTTTTAAGGATAACGATACAGCAAATTCATTTTGGGAAAAACAAGGCTACAGCCTGCGCACAAATCTAAATTACCGGAACAAAAGTTTGAACGCCCAGGTACCTTTGGGAGAATAAGTATGAATAAAAAATTTCCTGCCAATTCTCCATCTCTTGCAGAAAAAATCTACGCTGTTGTCCGCCTCATCCCAGTAGGAAAAGTAGCCTCTTATTCTCAGGTCGCAGCCCTTGCAGAAAACAAAAATCTCCGCCGCTATGTAGGCAATGCCCTTCACAAAAACCCAA
>JAEEWW010000070.1 GCA_016287815.1 Treponema sp.
GAACCCTCGTCATCAGCTTGGAAGGCTGAGATAATAAGCCGTTATATGACATCCGCAAAGTGTGTAGCAACAATCGTTGTTACGTTTATTAAATTAGCAAATTATTAAAAAAGTGTCAATATTAATATATAAAAATATTCATCAAGATTACAAATCCTGATGAACGATACAATCAATTATATTTTCCCCCGTTTCCCAAAGGTTTCGCAAGGAGTAAAAGAATTCATCGGGAATAAACGGCTCTTTAGAGACCATTTTTGTTTTTTATGTTAGACTGATTTTATGAAGATTGAACACGTTGCCCTTTATGTAAAAGACCTGGAAAAAGCAAAAGGCTTTTTTGTAAAGTTTCTGAACGGTAAAGCCAATGCCGGCTACCACAACCCGACCACAGATTTTAAATCTTACTTTATTTCCTTTGATGACGGAGCACGCCTTGAACTTATGACAAGACCTGAACTTGTGGATCAGAAAAAAATGCCTTATAGAACCGGCTATGCACACATTGCATTCAGCGTTGGAAGTAAAGAAGCTGTTGATGAACTTACTGCAAAACTTGATGAAGCAGGTTTCACGGTTACAAGCGGACCGCGTAAAACTGGTGACGGTTATTATGAAAGCTGTATTATTGCACTTGAAGACAACCTTATAGAAATTACAGAATAAAAATCATATTTTCTTTTCAACTAATTATTCTCTGAATTGAATAATTCCTTATAATAAACTAAAATAATTTAACTTACTTAGAACTGGAAAAAGGATTTTTCTTTGAAAGATAATTTATTTTATAAAAAAGGGCTTAATTTTTCCTGCAAAAGGTGTTCTTTTTGCTGCGGACATTCTCCTGGCTTTGTATACCTTTCCCATAGAGATTTAATGGCATTATGTACTTTTTTTCATCTTTCCATAAAAGAATTTGTCGAAACAAAATGCCGCTGGGCTGATTACTACTACGGAGCAAAAGTTTTAGCCCTGACAGAAAAAAAGAATTTCGACTGCGGATTATGGGAAAACGGCTGTTCAGCATATGAGGCACGTCCGATTCAGTGTTCAACATATCCGTTCTGGTCGTGGATGCTGGAAGACAAACAGACATGGGATGACTGTGCAAAGGATTGCCCCGGAATGAACAGCGGAAGGCTCTGGTCATTTGAAGAAATAGAAAAAAATAAAAAAGCGTATGATGACAATATTCCGTTAAAAAAAGAAGAAGTTGAAGAACTTATTCGGTTAGAAGAAAACAAAATAAATTAAAGTTCTTGTTTTTGTACTTTTATTGAGCAATAATTAGTTATTAAGAATAAAAAAAGTTGGGGATTTCATGTTAATAGACAGAAAAAAAATACTTGCAGCTCTCTTATGCTTTTCAGCAAGTTTTATTTTCTGCGAAAAAATAACGTTTAATCCTAAAACTATACTCATTGAGCCTGAAAAAAAATTTAATTTTTCAATAGAACCTTTAGTAGGAATCCGCTACGGAACAATAGGTGAGTATGTATTTTTCAAAACATGTGCTACCCAAAAAGAATATATTTTAAGCTATCTTGAATGGGATACAAAAGGGCTTATTTTTTCCGGTGCAAAACTAACCAGACACTGGGGAAATAAATCTTTAAGTTTTTTTTATAAATATTACTTTCCTAGATCTGACTGCGGAAACATGCAGGATAATGACTGGGCACAGGATTATTTTTATGGAAATGAAGAAAACTTTACGGGTCCTACAAGTTCTGAGGTTCAAACCCATTTTTCCCGTCATTCAAACAGGCTGAACGAAGGCTACAGCATAGGAACTCAGTTTTCATTCCAATTATATAGAAATAACGGGTTTTCTATAAATAATTTAATTGCTCTGGATTTAGAATCGATTTCCATGACTGCTTTTGACGGATACCTGATTTACGGAAATCACTATTCGGCTGAGTTTTCTGTAGATAAGTACTACTATCCTTATCAATCCGAGAATTCTTACAGACAAACATGTAGGGGAGACGGTATACAATATATTCAAAATTATATATTTTCATGGCTAGGCTTTAATCTTGAATATTCTCCGCATAAATCAACTATTGGTTTTTCAGCTTCTTTTGCGCCTGTAAGTTTTGCTTATGCTTATGACAATCATTTTTTTAGAAAAAGAAAGACAAAAAGTTTTATGCTTGGCTATCTAAAAACTTATAAACTTGATTTATATTATAAATACAATTTTACCGAGAGGTTTGCTTTAAAAGCTGACTGTTCGCTTTTAAAATCCGTAATTGCTCGTGGTATACGTTATTCAAATGACGATTATGATGTGAACAAACTGTATCAGCATGTAGGCAATACCGATATGGATGGAGCAGATACAAAATATGTTGAATATACAGTTTCTGCAATTATAAGATTCTAATTTAAGATTCAAAAGGAAGATTAATGAAAAAACATCTTGCAGCCTTATTTTTATTTTTAACAGCCTCTTTTATGTATTGCAATGATGTTATTATTAAAAACGATTTGCAAAAAAAATCAGTCTGGGAAAAAGAGTTGTATGCTGCGCCTGTTTTTAAATCCAGAACAATAAAAAATGAACTTAAAAACATTCAGTTAACAGATATTGGTCTTGAAATAGGTCTTGAACTTGTAAATAAACAGAATAATTTTGTATTTAAAGTTAACGGCGACATTTGCAGAACTTACAGCGACTTTAACAATGAGCCAGATTACTTTTTTAGAAATCCAAATTATTTTTCAGGGGCAAGTTTTGCCTTTGATTTGGGCTCCGGCTATAACTTCCGTTTTAATGAAAAATCAGAACTGAGTTTACTAGGCATTTATGGGCTAACCTATGTATATCTTAATTCACCAACCTTTCGCGCTGTTGGTTACATATTAAACCCGGCTCCTAGTCCGATTAATGTCAACGTTTATCAGGAAATACACATTTTCTCCCACTGTATCGGCGTTCAGGGAAATTACAGATTAAAACTGAATAAAAAACTTTATTTATATGACAGCCTTACATTAAGCTGTAATGCAGGCGGATTTTTGAATTTTACGGAAAAACTTGACATGTACCGTAATTATCTTTTTAACTGCAAAAACGGCGGTTTTGAATTCAAAACCGCCGTTGGATTATGCTACCATTTTTAAATATTTTTTATATCGGATGCATAAAGGCATCTGAACATCATTAGAAAGCCGGTACAACTTCACCGTTCGGATAAGTTGACTGGATATAATCCTTAACTTTCTTGCTCTGAATAGCTTTTACAAGAGCTTGTACTGCCGGATTTTTTTCATTGCCAGCTTTTACGCTGATAATGTTTACATACGGAGAATCTTTTCCTTCTACATACAAACCGTCTACAGAAGCTCTGAGTCCTGCAGCAATTGCATAGTTTCCGTTAATTGCAGCAACATCAACATCGCTTAAAACTCTTGGAAGTGAAGCAGCTTCAATTTCACGGAATTTTAAGTTCTTTTTGTTTTCTGTAATATCAGAAACAACAGCTGTAAGACCTGCTTTTGAATCAACCTTTATAAGACCTGCAGACTGCAAAAGAAGAAGAGCTCTTCCTTCGTTTGTAGGATCGTTTGGAATTGCAACTGTAGCTCCGGCAGGAACGTCAGAAAGTTTTTTATATTTTTTTGAATATACAGCGATCGGTTCAACATGAACGCCGCCAACATTTACAAGGTGGAAATTCCTTTCTGAATTGAATGAATCCATGTAAGGAATGTGCTGGAAGTAGTTTGCATCAATCTGACCAGATTCTACAGCTTCGTTTGGAGTTACATAATCTGTAAATTCGATAACTTTTAATGTGTAGCCTTCCTTTGCAAGATCTTCAACTAAAAGATTAAGAATTGCTGCATGTGGTTCAGGACTTGCACCAACTGAAATTACCTTTGCATTTTTTTCTTTATTTCCACCTGCAAAAATGCATGCTGCTGTAAGCAATGCTGTTAAAGTAAGTAATGATTTTTTCATAAAACCCTCCTGTGGTTTTACGGATCTGCTTTTTTATGTTTTCCGACAGTTCCGTATTGATTTTTGATAATTGGAAAATAGCATCTAATTTCATATAATACAATACATTTTGATATACTATTTTTTTATTCACTATTATAGGAAAAATCTATAACGAAAATAAATAGCAAATTTTCAAAACAGGATTATACTGAGTAAAGAAGAAATTATTATTTCTGTTCAGAATCTACAAAGAACTACAGGAAGTTTTCTATGAAATTTGAAGCACCGGAAAAGCAACAGGCCGTTTTTGTTTCTTTGGACGAAAGATATCTTACAGGTATTCCTTCTGTTGACGAGCAGCACAAAAACTTAGTGGCTTTATGCAATACTCTTTATAACGTTGTAATGAAAGAACGTAATTCTTCCACCGGTCATTACACAGAACATGTAAAAGAAGCTTTAAATGAATGTACTTCTTACGCACAGACTCATTTTTCACATGAAGAAAAACTTATGAAAGCCTGTAAATATTCAGGATTCACAGACCATAAATTTCAGCATGACCAGTTTGTAAAGCGCGTTATAGAAGAATCCCGTTGTTTTGAAAACATGAACCTTGAAAAAGCATTAAGCTTTTTAAGTTTCCTTAAGGAATGGATTTTA
The DNA here is from genome assembly GCA_016287815.1 of Treponema sp. GTDB lineage: Bacteria > Spirochaetota > Spirochaetia > Treponematales > Treponemataceae > Treponema_D. The sequence continues at coordinate 4,619 of JAEEWW010000070.1, forward strand.
AGCCACATAGCCCATGAAGACAGGCTTTTTGTACCTTCACTAAAGCAATATCTTGTTGCAATGCAGAAAAATAAACCTGCTGATGCCTTCAACATAAAAAGCTAGAAATATTGTATATTAGCGGATTTTATTGTAAATTATTCCATTATGAATATGGAAGCTTTTGTTTTAGGTTGCAGCGGAATGATGCCTTTGCCGTACCGTCATCTTACTTCGGTGCTTTTGCGCCGTGACGGCGATTTGTTTCTTTTTGACGGTGGAGAAGGAACACAGGTATCTTTAAGGCGTTTAAATCTGAAATGGAAAAAAATTAATGCCATATTTGTTTCGCACACTCATGCAGATCACGTTACAGGTTTACCGGGCATTTTAATGCTTTCTTCCCAGGTAGACAGAACAGAGCCTCTCTATATTTTTGGTCCGCCAAAAATTGCCGAATACATAGAAACAAGCCGTAAAGTGCTTGATATGTATATAAATTATCCGATTGTTGTTAAAGAAATTACAGCTCCATGCGTTGTTTACGAAGGAGACGGTTTTTATGTAAGGGCATTTCCTTTACAGCATACAAAAACATGTGTCGGCTATACGCTTGAAGAACTGGATCGCCCGGGAGAATTTAATCCTGAAAAAGCTAAAGAGCTAAATGTTCCATGCGGTCCGTTGTGGTCAAAACTTCAGTCAGGCTCTTGTGTAACCTCAGCCGACGGAAAAACAGTAACCCCAGAGCAGGTTCTTGGCGCAAAGCGAAGCGGAAGAAAATTCAGCTATGTAACTGATACTTTATATCTTCCGTCAATTGCAAAAGAAGTGCAGGGCTCAGATCTTTTAATATGCGAAGGAATGTTCATGGACGATGTTGCTGATCAGGCAAAAGAAAAAAAGCACATGACTGCCCGGCAGGCAGGAATTATTGCCCGTGATTCAAATTCAAGACGAATGGCTTTGATTCATTACAGTCCGCGCTATACTGATAAAGAACTTGACGGTCTTTTAAAAGAAGCACGGGAAGAATTCCCGGCGGCAGAGCTGACAAAAGACCGCATGCGGTTTGAAATTCCCTATATTGATTAGCAACTGGTATACAATTTGATACAGGTTAATAATTTTTCCAAGTTTTATAATACCCGCGAAAATGCTTTTTCTGTTAAAAACGTAAGTTTTAAAGCTTTGTCCGGACAGATTACAGGTCTTCTAGGACTGAATGGTGCAGGCAAATCTACAATCCTAAAAGCTATAATGGCACGCCATTATCCTTCTGAAGGCGAAATCCTTGTTTCATCAGGGAATGATTTATCCTGTGCATATAACACAATAGAAAATCCTGTGGAAGTAAAAAAAATTACCGGTTATGTTCCTGAACGTCCTGAATTTTCAGGAAATTTTTCTGTTTATGAAACTTTACAGATGCAATGCTGGGCTTTAGGCATAAAAAAAGAAAATCTGCGCAATCTTATTCTGGATTTTGAATTAGATTCTTTACTTACACAAAAAATAAAAAATCTTTCAAAAGGCGAACTTCAAAGATTTTCTCTTGCATTTGCTTTGATAAACAATCCTTCTGTTCTTGTTTTAGACGAAGTTACAAGCGGACTTGACGTTATGCAGGCACGAGACATAAGAAAAAAAATAAAAGAACTTTCTAAAAATAAGACAATTCTTATTTCTACGCATAATATGAGCGAAGCAGAAGAGCTTTGTTCTAACATCTGTATTTTACAAACCGGCAAGTTAAAATGTTCCGGCACCATAAAAGAAATTCTTTCTAAAACAGGTGCAGAAAATCTTGAACAGGCATTTATAAAAGGAAACGAAGCATGATTTGCAAAAAAATTACAGGTTTATTAAAAAAGCATTTATATTCGTTTCAGATTAGTCCGCAATTTTTTTTGTGTGCACTCTTTTTTAATCTTTTTGCATTTATCAATTTTTTTGTTTTCAAGCAGTTTTTTCTATATTCAAATGGCTCGGTAAATCTTTCAGATTTTTTTCTGCCGTTTCCGTATTTTCTGATTGTTGTTATTCCTGTTTTGTACACAGTAATTTCAGGAAATAATGATTTTGATTTACCATTTTCAACTTTTGAAATTATTTTTAGCAGGTTTCTGGCACTTATTGCAGCTCTTGCAGTAATTCTTTTTCCAGCCCTTACATTTCCGTTTGCCTTAAAAATTTCAGGCTTTACGGATTACGGACAGATTTTTACAATTTTTTGTGGAATCTTTTTTTATATTTCTACGGCAGCTGCAATTGTTATATTTGCTTTTGAACTTATTCCGTCAGCAGCCTTTTTAATTTCTGTTGTTTTTCTTGTTTTCTTTAACTTAATTCATAATTTACTGATTTATTCAAGCTTTCCTCAATTTATTTCAAAATCCATTCATTTTTTTAGTTTTTACCGGCATTTTTATGCTTTTCAAAAAGGAATTTTTGATACAAGAGATTTTTGTTTTTTTGCAATTCTTACTTTTTTATTTTTAACTTCTGCATGGCTCTGGCTGGAAAAAAGAAAGGGGCAGAGGGGAACAAAAAAAATATTTATCTGGCTTTTCGTTTTTTTCAGTCTGTTTTGTGCAGATTCTTCAAGATTTTATAAAAGAATTGACTGTACAGCGAATCACAGATTTACTGTTTCCGATTATTCAAAGAAACTTCTTTTAAATGCAGAAGAACCGCTTCGAATAAGTTTTTATCAGTCAAAGGAATTAAAAAATATAAATCCTGAAATTTCTTCTGTTGAAGATTTTTTAAATGAATATGCCAGAATTTCTCCTTTTGTTTCTGTTGAAATAAAAGATGCTTCAAAAACTGAAAATGTAAAATTTCTTACCAGACTTGGCGTTACGCCGCAACAGTTCAATATTGTAAAAGATGATAAAAAGCAGATGCAGGAAGTTTATTCAGCAATCGTAATAGAATATCTTGATGAATTTCAGTTTATTCCGTTTATTCTCTCTGATGAAACTTTAGAATATGATTTAGATTCTAATATTCAGAAATTACTTCTTGGTACGCGCAGATTTGTTTACATGCTTTGCGGTAACGAATTAAATTTTTCTAAAGACTATTCTTATGTAAAACCATGGCTTACATCACATGGCTTTGAAATTTTAGAGCTGAACACACAGCAGCTTGAAAACATAAAACTTTCACCGGAGATTCCGCTTTTAATTTTTGGCTGTTCTGAAATAAATGAAATTCAATGTGCAAAAATTGAAGAATTCATATTAAAAGGCGGAAAAACATTTGCAGCAGTTTCTCCTTTTATAATTGACGTAAACGGAAACTGGAATGCTTCTGTTACGAATGAAAAAGCATTTATGAATATGCTTTCAGGCTTTGGCCTTAAAATTGAAGAGAAACTTATTTATGATGATTCAGATTGCGCAGAAATTACAATGGTTTCTGAAGACAATAAAAGTAAAATCTTAAAATACCCGTTCTGGATTCATACTCAAAATAAAGTTGAAAATAAATCTGATAATTCAGGCAAAATTTCAGAAAATACTTTTTTTATGGATGATTCCGTTACCTTATTCTGGGCAAGTCCTCTGATAATTTTAAGTGATTCTGTAAAACCCGTATTAAAAACAAACATTTCATCGCAGACTTTAGGAATTCCTGTAGAAACAAATCCTTTTGCTTACTCGCAAAGCGATAAACCAGGATTTAATTCTGAAAAAAAATCCTATATTACAGGTGCTCTGCTTAATGGACACGCAAAAGGTTTTTATACAGGTAAAGAAACAGAGAATGCTTTTGTTTATATTTTAACCGACCAGTATTTTGTAAATTCGCTTTTGACAGGATATTCAGCCTCACAAAATGCTGACTACAGAAATTTTCATTTTCTTTCCAAAATTGTTCTTGATTTACGCGGAGAAAAAGAAATGGCTGCCTTACTCAGCAAAAGCTATGAAAATCATTCCGGTATAAAAATAAATGAAGAAGATTTTAGAAAAATACGGCAAAAACTGATTTTTATTTATTTAGATTTACTAACTGTCGTAATATGTGTTTTAAAAATAGCTGTTGTCATATATAGAAAAAGAAGGCCGGTATGGATTTGAAAAATATTCAGAAAAAACTTTTTAATCTTTCGCTTGTTTTATTCGTCTTACTGATTATTTCATTTCTTCCGTTTTTTAATTCTTCAAATAAAGTAAAATCTGTTGATTCTGCAATTATAAATCCTAAAAATAAAAATTCAGTTGAACAGATTATTCTTTACGGAAAAACAGACACAAAAGCTGCTTCCGGCACCCCTGAAATTATAGAAACAGAAAATTCCAGGCTGATTATAAAAAAACAGGATGATTTCTGGTTTTTAAGTTTTAATGACAACTTTATTCCGGTCAACCAGATTCAGGTTAATTCATTTTTAGAAGAACTATGCAAAATTCAAAAATTTTATAAAATTTCTGATTCAAAAAAAGCTTTGAAAGCCCTGAGTCTGGAAGAAAGCGATTCTGCTGATTTTTGCATTCAGCTAAGCCAAAATACTGTTCTTTTTAACCTTTCCGGGAAATCAGAAAACAAAGTCTATATAAGATCCACCGTAAGCGATAAAGTTTTTGAAATTCAGAATTCAAAATTAGTTTCGTTTTTAAATTCTGATGTTAATTTCTGGGCAGATAGTTCAATTATTCCACAAAGTGTTTTTGCAAACAGTAGCATTCAAAGTATCAGAATAATAAAAGACGGCAGACAGATTGTTTATGATGAAAAAAGCACGATAAAAAAACTTCTTTCGCTTACGCACGGAAAATTCCAATACTCCATACCACTCCCGGCAGACGAGCTTAAAGACGATTTTCAAAGCACGGATAATATAAATTCTTTGCAAAACTCACAATATTTTTCACAGCAGTTTCCAGAACGTTTTCGTTTTATTGAACAAACCACGATATTTGCAGACTTTGGCGACGGAAGTGAAATTAAAATACATGCCAAGCCCTTAACTGATGAAAGTTATGTTTTAACTTATGCTTTTTTTCCGGCAAATCAAATTGAAAAACCATTACGCGAAATAATTCAAGAATTTAATTATTCAGTTATAGTAAGTTCGTGGACGATGAACAATTTTACCGGGGAATAAAAAAAAGAAGAAGAAACATAAAAACATTGTACAGAAAATGTGCACAATAGCCTGTAAGAACAGAAGATGTTTTTATGCAGCACCATCTTAGCATGAATCCGGCAAACAGTGCGTTTATTGTTGCAGCAATGCCCATATATCTGTGAGACAGTGCAAAAACTAAAATAGCAGTAAATTCAATTAAAGGACGTATAATTTTTTCTGCGGTTTTGTAAAATGAAAGATTACACAATGAATCATAACATCTGTTTAATACCTGAGGAAAATAAAGTCTGTACATTACTTCTTCGTAAAAACAGGTAATTAAAAATGAACAGATTACATTAAATTTATTTACATCTTCAAAATTAAGCCCTACCGCCGCTTTTGAATTTATTTTTATCATAATTACTTCAAGAATCGCCGCAAAGACAACTAAAGAGCCAAATGTCTTAAAAAAATATGAAGAATTCATTATACTTTGTAAAATAAAAGATTTTTTTTGCTTTATAGTATTGAATCTGGTTTCCTGACAATATAGAATTAAAGCAACCAAAAAGTATACTAAACCGGCAATTGAAAACGGCGATGAAAAGTTAAAATTCTTTATAGGTTTTGCAAAAAGCGGCGGAAGAATAAAAAAAACTGAAATAAGTGTAAATTCAATATACTGGTAATACTTTTTTATATACATTATATTAAGTAATATATAAAGTTGGAGTTAATTTGTACATTATTTTTGCTGTATTTTTTCTGATTTTTTTATTTATATTTTTTCTCTATTTATGCTTCAAGACAAAAATTAAATTTATTGTTACAGGGCTGGATTCTGGTTTTAAAATGCCTGAAATCCTTCTTTTATGGAAACTTTCGGTAAAATGCGTATTATCGGATCCTTGTGCGCTTTTCTGGTCAGACACGGCTATGTCCCAGTGTATTTCTAAAGTCATTGAAGAAACAAAAAATTCAAATTCGCCAAAAGTTGCAGAAATGAATAAATTTCTTTCCAAGCTGTATGATTTCAGAACAAAAAAAATCATTCATTCTTCGCAAAAAAAAGGAATTGATTCTTCAAAAGCACTGGTTGCCGGCCAAAAACTTATTCTTGTAGTCAGCGGAATCGGCGTTTTTGCTTCTAAAGTAATAAATAATGCACATGAACTTACTATCAAATTTCCGGTTCTAAAAAGCGGTAACAGCCAGAAAAAGTTTGATTGGGAAAGACTTCCTGTAATTGTATATTTCTGGCGAAAGAATGATGCCAACTATACTTTTGATACTGTTTCTATCGGTTCCGGAACTTTCAGAGGAGAATCTGTCCTTTATTTACGGCATTCAAATAATCTGCTGCGTGTTCAAAAAAGAAAAACCGTCCGTGCAGACTGTCATATTCCTGCATCGCTTTATCTTATGACAAAAAATGAAAATTCAAACGCTGAGCAATTCTCTGATAGAGCATATCATTGTATTCTGGAAGACGTTTCGGAATCCGGCGCATTAATAAGAATTGGCGGAAAAGGAATAGCTAATATAAAAATAAAACTGGTTTTCATGCTAAATACAGAAGAAATCGTTATGTTTGGCAGGGTAAAGTCTGTTGAATTTAATGCAACGTTAAATCAGTCAAGACTTCACCTTGAATGCCCTGATTTGGATCAGGTAATAAAAAATAAGATTTTGAGTTTTGTATATAATATCATGCCAAAAGATGAAATTTATGCTATTGAACAGCTTGAAAAACAGCAGAATGAAGAAGACAATGAATCTGTAGACTCAACAGAAGAATCTGATGAAATCGCAGATAATTCAGAAGATACAGAAACTTCTGCAGAAGAATCTTCTGTTGAAACTGTAACTTCTGCGACTGCTGAAACTTTTACAGATGATAAGCCTGTGGAACAGGCAGGGGCTTCTGATTTATCGGAAGCATATACTAAATTAAACGAAGAACAGCATACTGCCGAAAATATTGTAAGCGGAGTTTTAAAAGAAGCTGTTGAAGAAATCAAAAACATAAAATCTGATGGAGATAATCAGCAGGCTTAAATGAAAGAGGATATGAATATGAAAACAAAAATATTATCTTGTGTATTGTTATTTTCCTGTTTTATAGCTGTCCATGCTCAGGTTAAGCAAAGCAATGTATCTAATTTTATAAAAGGCAATATAACAGACAAAACAGAAGCTGTAAAAAATTCTTCCGGTAAAGAAACGGAACAGCTTTCTTTAAAAACCGTTGATTTTATTCTTCAAAATTATGAAGAAATCGGGACGGATGACCGTGATTTTAACACTCTTGCAGTAACAGGAATCCTTTCTCTGCCTGTTTCTTCCGTAAAAAATGATTCTACTATTTTTACAAAACTTTATAAGCTTTTTTCTGTTTTTAATGATAACACAATCAAAATAACGATTTTAAATAAACTTGTACAATTTCAGGAAAATTTTCCGTCCAGAGAATCTGTTCAGATAATAAATGAAACACTTTCCAGCGCGCTGGCAGCAAAGCACGCCGGCGAAGTTGAAAAAACGGCTATAATTGCGTTGGGTAAAATAGGCAATGGTTCTTCTTTTACTGTATTATACGAATGCTTTCAGTCAGAAACCTTTAGCCCGTTAAAAAAAGAAATTTCATCAGCTCTTGGCAATATTGCAGATAAATCACTTTCTGAGATTTTACAGATAATAAGCAACTCAAATGTAGAACAGCTCAATGAAATTTTTGTCTTAATTAAAGACCATGAAAAAATTTCTTCATCTTTTAAAGCAGAAGTTGCAGAAAATGTCCTTTTGCAGACAATAAATAATAGAGCAGCAAATGAAACTTCTGTATTAAGCGATTTAAAATTCAATGCTTACAATCTGATTGTTGAATATAAGTGGGCAAGGGCATCATCTCTTGTAATTCAGTATTTTGCTCAGGCAAAAGATGAATATTCTGCCGGTCAGCTTTCAGAAACTCAATTCGTTCAGATAATAAACGGATTTTCAAACATTGCAACACCAGAAGCTTCTAAAGCCCTTTCGGATTATCTCGGCGAGATAAACAAAAAAACAGAAAAAGGAGAAAAGTCATCTGATGTTCTTGTTTTAACGGTAATCAAAACTCTGGGAAATCTTGGCAGCATAAATGCCTTAGACCAGCTTCTTATGGTTACTTATCTTGATTATCCTGAAAAAATAATTGCTGAAGCAAGAAGTACATTGACAAAACTTAAATGGTAGAGGAAAAAACAAAGCGCATTTTATTCCGTTTATTAAAAAGTCCTGTAGTTATTGCAGCAATAATTTGTGCTTTGTTTATCTATCTTAATTCTGCCTTCCCGATACTCCCGATAACACAGCTAAAACTTTCTGAAAATAAGTTGCATTCTCTTTTAAATGAAAAAGAAATTGTATTATTGTCAGGAAGATTTTCATCAAATCCAGTAAAAAACAATTCATTTTATAAAACAACTTTTATTACGGAATTTGCCGTATCTTCAAAGAATATCTGTTCTGCATGTTCCAGACATTCTAAAATAAACATCTATATTCCTGAAGGAATAGTAGAATTATGGTATCCGGGGAAGATGTAT
>JAEEWW010000071.1 GCA_016287815.1 Treponema sp.
ATTTTCCAATGCTGCATGCACTTGCAGAATTCCGCACCAAGCAGAAAGCAGACGGAAAAACGCCGGTTCCAGTAATTCTTTCAAGCGGAGTTTCTACACTTTCAGACATAGAAAAAGCAGTTTCAATTCTTGGAACAGAAAACATTACTCTTCTTCACTGCATAACAAGTTACCCCGCTCCGGAAAGCGAATACAACGTAAAACTTATTCAAACCTTAAGCGCAATTTTTGGAATACCTGCCGGAATCAGCGACCACAGCCTTGACCCGATTTTAGTTCCAGCGCTTGCAACAGCTTGCGGCGCAACAGCAATAGAAAAGCACATAACTTTAAGCCGCAAAACAGACGGACTTGATGACCCCGTTGCACTAGAGCCGGAACAGTTTGCACTTATGGTTCACGTAGTAAACCAGACAAAAGCCGCAATAAACCGCTATGGAAAAGATCTTGGCCTGCAAAAAACAATAGAACAGCTTTCAGAGCAGTTCGGCAGGGATAAAGTCATAGAAGTTCTTGGCAGCGGCGTAAAAAAACTTGCAAAGTCCGAAAAACAAAATTACGGCAGGACAAACCGTTCCCTGCATTTCATGCACGACATGAAAAAAGGCGAAACAATCAAAGAGACTGATATCGGTGTTTTACGTACCGAAAAAATCTTAACGCCTGGCCTCAGCCCGGAATTCCTGCAAACCGTAATCGGTGCCAGATTAAGCTGCGATGTAAACTCCGGTGCCGGAGTTGAATGGAAAAATCTGCTTTCCTAAGTGCCGCTGCCCAAATATTGTTTTTTTTCGTTCTTTTGTATACTATGTACAAACTATGGATACAATAATTCAACCTCGCATTCTTAAAGGATTCCGCGATTTTTTACCAGCCTCAGAAATTCAGAGGGCAGATTTAATTGAAAAAATTACAGAAGTTTACCGCTCTTTCGGTTTTGTTCCGATAGACACACCTGTACTTGAATACACAGAAATCCTTCTGCGCAAAAGTAACGGCGAAACAGAAAAACAGGTTTTCCGCTTTGAAGACAACGGTGGACGCGATGTTGCAATGCGTTTTGACCTTACAGTTCCTTTTGCGCGCTTTACGGCAGAACATAAAAGTGAATTATATTTTCCATTTAAACGCTACCATATAGCAAAAGTATGGCGCGGCGAAAAACCACAGGCAGGCCGCTACAGAGAATTCGTTCAGTGTGACATTGACACCGTAGGTTCAGACAGCGCAACAGCAGATTTTGAAATTCTTTCTGTAATGCGTGCTGCCCTTGCAAAAATCGGCGTTACAAACATTACAATCAGAATGAACCACCGCGGAATATTTAACCGCTTTCTTGCAAAAATCGGTGTTGCAGAAAAAAGCGAAGACATTCTTCGCAGTGTAGATAAACTTGCAAAAGTCGGCAGCGAGCAGGTAAAAAAAGAAATCGAAGAAATAACAGGCTCAGCAGAAAAGACTTGCGACATCCTAAAATACATTGCAGGTGACAAGGATTTTGATTCAACCCTCGCTTTAATAGAAAATTTGGCCGGCGGCCCGGCAGAAGATACAAAACGCCTTCGCGAGCTGCGTTCAATGATGATTGCCGCAGGCATTCAGGATACTTATGTTCTTGACACATCGATTACACGCGGACTTGATTATTATACAGGTGTTGTTTACGAAACTTTCTTAAACGATTTGCCTTCAATCGGCTCTGTTTGTTCAGGAGGTCGCTACGACAATCTTGCAGGCCTTTACATGAAAGAAAAAGTTCCTGGTGTTGGAGCTTCAATCGGTCTTGACCGCCTTATTGCAGGCCTTGAACAGCTTGGCCTTACTACAAAAAAAGGCAGCTACCTTGATGCAGAAATTTACTGTCTTGATGCTAATCTTTCTATTGAATACCAGAAGACAGCTTCTATTTTGCGCTCAAAAGGAATTAATGTAGAAGTTTTCACTGATGCAAAAAAAATGGGACAGCAGTATGCTCTTACAGAAGCTAAAGGCGTGCCGTGGGGAATTCTTATAAAAGCTGAAGATGCTAAAAACGGAACTTTAACGTTAAAGAATCTTTCAACCCGCGAACAGTTTGAAAGCATAAGCATTGATCAGGCAGCAGAAAAAATTCTTGCCTCAAAATAAAAGATTAGTACCAGCGCCGATGCACAATTGGCGCTGATTCACAAAACTATTTCTGTAACGAAGCAGAAATAGTTTTTGCATTGTAAAGATTAGAACATATAACCACAACAGATTCAGAAACCCAGCCGCTTTCAGATTTAAGCCATTTTTCTGTAATTCCGCTGGAATTTACTGTCGTACGGTTTCCTGTAATTCTGTAAATCTGCCCACAACGACAGTAACTTGTAACAGAAGATTCCCAGCTGGCTTCTGAATGAAAAGCTGAATAAGAATCTTTTATTACAGCCCACTTTATATCAGGCAAAAGGGCAAGCGGCTCTGATGTATCAAAAACAATAGGCTCCATTTCTTTTTTAAAAAAACAGGAATTAAACAAAAGAGAAACAGCAAAAAATGAAGATAAAATTGCAAAAGATTTTACGCGGAAAAACATCAGTTTACAGCCTTATAAAAATCAGGATTTAAAATACTCTTTTACGGCAGGATACAGCTTTAAATCTGAATCAACAAAATTCAAGTTTTCTATTTCAGAAAGCTCAACCCACTTATATTCTGTATGTTCTGTTAAAATATACTTTTTTTCAATTCCATTGTGCGGAACTTTTATTTCATAAGCGTGGAGCGCACAGGATTTTCCATTATGTTCAAACTGTGCTGTTGCAATTAGCTTTCCAACTTTTACCGTAACTCCGAATTCTTCGCTGAACTCACGGATAACAGCCTGTTTTTCTTCTTCTCCGTTTTCAACCTTACCGCCAGGAAATTCCCAGCGTCCGCCCATCTGACCGATATTCTGCCGGTGTGCTATAAGTACCTTATTACCATCCCGCGCAATGCAGGCAATTGAAAGTTTATCTGCCATAGTCTAGAAGAATAATGCACCAGGAAATACAAAATGAAGCAGAGCCGCTACAATACAGAAAATTCCGATATATTTGTGGCCTTTAATAAAAATATTATGTACAAAATCCGGTAAACCTAAAGGTTCTGTTGCAGTCATAAGATAATATGCAAGAACAACAGTAAAACCGCCGAACAATCCGGCTAAAGCAGGAAGTAAATCGCCAATAACAGGGATATCGTTACGTACAACAGAAAGAAGTTTCATCAAGCCTGTAAAGGTTGCCAGAATTCCTACAACCAGTAAAAAGGTTTTATTCTCAAAAAAAGCAGTGTTTGAAATAAGTTCTTTTATTTTACCTGTGGCTTTTTCAGTCTTTTCAGAGTGGACTTCTGCCTTCTGGTCTTCTGAAAAAATATTTGCATATAAAAGAACAAGACCTGTAAGAAGATTCAATAAAATTGAAAGAAAATAAAACTGTAACATTACAACCCCCACAAACTTTTATTTGCGTTGAACTGTCGAAGTCAAAGTACACTTTCGTTCAAGAGCTTCAACATCTGAACGTACGGATAGTATATCATAATCAGAAAACTTTGTCCTTATATACAGCTCTTCTCCGCTGAAAATTCCCTCAATTGTTTTTGTAAAGATTAGCTGCTTGTCTGCATCAAAGCAGGAAAAATCAACTTTTACAGGAATTTCAGTACCAGATTTTTTCGCATCCGAAGAGTTTTCAGCATTTGAATTGACTGGAAAAGATTTTCGCTTTGCAGAATTTACCTTAAGGCTTACATAAATTTCTTCTTCAAAAGAAAAGGCGGAAAGCGTAAAATTAAGGTTTTCAATTTTACCTTTGTCAAACGAAGCAAACAATGATGTAAAGCCGACCATAATAAGGCACAAAACAAGAACTATAAGGATAAACCTGTTTCCGCGGTTAGCAACAAGAACCCTAAAACCTTTATTAAGCTTAAATTCCCCGGAATAATAATCCTGCACAATCTTTGGGGCACGTTTTAAACGCTCTTCCTGATTGTAATAAAAGTGCAGATGTTCTTCGCCTTCGGAATAACCTTCATCAATATTATCGCCGTATGCCATAAAAGTTTCCGCCTGTACCTATCGCCTAAATCCAAGAATCCAAAATTTTAGCCTTCAGTTAAATTTTCAATGAGGCTATCAATGCGCCACCATTCAACTGTCGCTTTGTCTGAATAGGCAAATAATCCGGATAAAATTCCAGTTTCAGAAAGCGAGAAGGTATAATACAAAAGCTTATCGTTTTCTACTTTTATTTTTCGATTCAAAATACGCTGTCCGCCCGGCTGAATTATCTGAAGCCTGTAACCGTCTTTTACAGGAATTGAAAAGAACATCCAGCCGGAATCCGTAACGCCGATAAACTCATAAGAAGTTGTATAGGTAACTTTACCAAAACCGTCAGAAACATCTTCTTCATAAGGAGGAATTTTTAGAGGTTCCCCGTAAACACCGGTTGAAACGTTAAACGGATAAAGCAGCGTATTGGCATAATCAATTCCGGACTGAACTTTAGAATCCTGATCGATATATGCACCAAAATAGTCAATTTTTATAAACAGGGTATTAGAATCCGCAGAAGGAATAACATTGTCAACAGTTATATAAAAATCTTCACCAGACTGACTTACAAACGGATTAGGAAGTTCAGTATCGTTTATCGGGATAACATATAAAAGCTGTCCTGCGGAATTAAACCAGTAAATATTAAGACCATTATTCGTTATGCAGACAACAACAAGGTCATCATTCTTTGTTGTGTAAATCTTTTTTATAAATGGAAAAGGCGTTCCGCCTACTCCCTGTCGCCCGATATAATCAAGAATTTTTCCGTCACTTGAAAAACGCAGAATAACCTGACTATACAAAAGATTTTCATCAGTACCAGAAATCTGCTGTTCCTGTGGCAGAGAATCTACAACGTAAATAGTTTTATGGGAATCAACTGCAATAACACCAAGCGTATTAAACGGATAGACAACGGCCTTTCTTGTACTGTCTATTGAATCTTTGGAAAGTTCAAAATCCGAAGTTAAGCCTTTATCTTTATTAAAATAAAGGGTTAAAAGGTCGCCATAGGAATTCATTTCCATTATTTTAGAAGATTCACCATTGGCAATATAGAAAAAACCGTCCCGCATTGCGATATAAGTGTTTATGTTACCGATGGAAGATATATTAAACAGATTAAGCTGATTATCGAATTTTCCATATTCCAGGGTAAAAAGCTTTTCACTTTCTATGCTTTTTGCACTGCCAGAATTATAGCAGGAAGAAAGTATAAATGCGGAAAATAGTGCAACGGCAAAAACAACTGCTAAGCGGATTACTTTAGGACTGATTTCTATTTTTTTCATCTATTATAAAGAATAAACATTCACAAGCTGTCTGTCAATTGAAAGCGGTAGTGTTCGCAAGCCGCCCTGCTCCCCTGTATTCGCAATAAATCTTCTGTCGACTCGATTCAGCATCTCCTAAGGGCGGTGTAAAACATGCCAAATTTTTCAACAACTTCTTAAAAAAAACAGCTCCCAGTCAAGTATGAGGATTTCAAAACCGCGCGATATCGCGCTACACGCTGTTGTGACTTGGAACCATAGAAATTTGCCGCTGAAGCGGCAGCACAACAGAGTGTTTTTGAACTCCTCAACTCTCCTTCGCGCTGTTTTTTGTGAATGGGCTTTACCAACGCGGTACATGAACCTGTGCTGATATCTTCAAAAACAGAATGCCGGATCAGGTCCAGCATGACATGCAACGTTGACAGAGCCAGTGCGGTGTGATAAGGGCGCTTGCCTTTTGTGCGGGGGTCGTTTAAACTTTGCACATGAATGATTCAAATTTAAATTCTGACAATGAAAATGATAAAACAGTTTACTTACTCGATTCCTACGGGCTTATTTACCGCTGTTATTTTGCTTTTATAAACAGGCCTTTGACCAATGCACAGGGAAACAATGTTTCTGCCCTTTTCGGTTTTTTCAGGAATTTATATACGGTTTTAAACCATTACAAGCCAAAATATATTGCCGCGGCATTTGATTCTAAAACGCCGACTTTCCGCCACGAAATGTACGACCAGTACAAGGCGACCCGCCCGAAAACCCCGGAAGATTTGCATGCACAGATTCCGTGGATTGAAAGCGTTTTAAAGGCTTTGGGCATTCCTGTTCTGCAGGTTGACGGCTACGAAGCAGATGACATAATTGCAACCGTTGCAAAAAAATGCAGCGAAGCAGGCAGGCCATGCAGGATTATGTCAGGCGATAAGGACTTGATGCAGCTTGTAGACGATACAACAAAGATTTTAAAGCCCGACCATGCCGATGTCTGGAAAATAATAGGCAAAGAAGGCGTTAAAGCCGAATGGGGAGTTGAACCGGAGCGGCTTTTGGATTTGCTTTCGCTTTACGGCGACACGGCGGATAATGTTCCTGGCGTTAAAGGCGTTGGCGTAAAAACTGCCTGCAAGTTTTTAGACCAGTACGGAAGCCTTGAAGGGATTTACGAGCATGCAGATGAAATTAAAGGTGCGATAGGTGAAAAAATCCGCGCCGGAAAAGATTCTGCATTTTTTTCTAAAAAACTGATTCGGCTTTGCTACGAAGTTCCGCTTACAGAAAAAGATTCTTTGCGCCCTGTAGAACTGAATTTTGCCGAAGCGGCGCGGATTTTAAAAGAATTTGGAGTTCCATCGGTTGCAAAACAGTATGCAACACTTGCCACATTGGGCGGCTCAAAAAATTCAGAAGCGGATAATATACAGGCAGAAACTGGAGACACGGCAGAAAACAACAGTATTCCAGCCCCGGCAGAAAACACGAACGATTTTTCTTCTGCGGCAGGAAGCGTGCCGACAGCTCCAATAGCAGAACCAGTCCAAAATCACGGTGATTACAAGGCAGTTACAACAGAACAGGAACTTTCTTTCTATATAAATGAAGTTCTTAAAATGGAAAAAATCTGCGTTGCTTTTGACTGCGAAACAGATTCCCTTGATACAACAACTGCAAATATTCTGGGCTTTTCTCTATGCCATGAAAAAGGCAAGGCAATTTATGTTCCGCTTGCATCAGCCCAGGATTTATTTTCTGCACCGGGACTTGAAAAAAAAGCAGCATTTTTGCAGCTTGAAAAGATTTTTAACAATAAAGATGCAACCGTTATTATGCACAACGGTAAATTTGACTACGAAGTGCTCCGGTCTAACGGCTTTGATTTTACCGGCAAAAACGCTGACGACAATACGGCAAACGATAGCTCAGGAAAAAGCAGCATTTATACTAAACCTTTGTGCAAAATAGCAGACACGATGATTGCGGCATGGATTTTAGAGCCTGAACGGCTTGGACGAAACGCATATTCACTTGAAGCACTTTCGGAAACAAAGCTTGGCCTTAAAGGAATTGAATTTGATGACATTGTAGAAAAAGGCAAAACCTTTGCCGATGTTCCGCTTGATAAAGCCGTTCCTTACGCCGCAGAGGATGCAGATTTTACTTTTCAGCTGTGGCAGAAATTAGAAGCTGAAATCGTGCACAAAGGTTTTTCTTCCTTATTCTGGAATACTGAAATGCCGCTTGTTCCAATTCTTTCTGAAATGGAGTTATACGGAATTCATCTGGATAAAAACGCGCTGTTTGAATACAACAAGGAATTGACCGCTCAGCTTGCCCTTACCGAGCAGGACATTTACAAAACGGTCGGCCATGAATTTAATATCGCGTCTACAAAGCAGCTGCAGGAAGTTTTATTTACGGAGCTGGGCTTGAAGCCCGGTAAGAAAACCAAAACAGGTTATTCGACAGATACGGCGGTGCTTGAAGAACTTGCGCAGTGGAATCCGGTGCCAAAAAAGATTCTTGACTACAGAAGCCTTGCAAAACTTCAGTCAACTTATGTGGAAGCACTGCCAAAACTTGCAGATAAAAATTCGCGGATTCACACAAGTTTTATGCAGACGGGAACTGCAACGGGAAGACTTTCCAGCCGGGATCCGAATTTGCAGAACATTCCTGTGCGTGATGAAGCAGGCAGAAAAATCCGTTCAGCATTTACGGCTGTTCCGGGAACGGTTTTAATTTCTGCAGATTATGCGCAGATTGAACTTGTAGTTCTTGCCCACCTTTCAGGCGACCCGAATATGCAGAAAGCCTTTAACGAAGGAATTGACGTTCACCGGTTTACGGCTTCGCTGATTTTTGGCGTAGAAAGTGAGCGGGTAACACCAGAGCAGAGACGGCTTGCAAAAACGATTAACTTTGGCGTTATTTACGGAATGAGCGCCTTCCGCCTTTCTAATGAATTAGGAATTTCGCGCACGCAGGCTCAGGATTTTATAAATAATTATTTTGCAACATTCGCTGCAATCCAGGAATATAAACTGAAGCTTGTAAGCGATGCAGAGAAAACAGGCTATGTTTCTACGATTTTTGGAAGGCAGCGGCCTATTGCGGCTATTAACAGCCGAAACAAAATGGAAAAATCTGCCGCAGAACGTATTGCAGTTAATTCACCGATTCAGGGAAGTGCCGCTGACATTGTAAAACAGGCGATGCTTGATGTGGATTTTGCTTTACGCGAAAAAGCAAACGGAGCACATCTTTTGCTTCAGGTTCACGATGAATTGATTTTTGAATGCCCGGACGAGAAGTCTATTATAGAAGAAACAATTGCATTGATTAAAGACAAGATGGAAAACGCAGTAAAACTTTCCGTTCCGTTAAGGGTTTCTGTTGAATACGGCAAAAACTGGGGAGAATTCCATTGATGAATATGGTGGAAAAATCGCCGCTGGTAAACGAAAACGTGGTGGCAAACGAAAATGCGCAGGGGGCGCAGCCGGCCGTTGTGGCGCAGCCAACCATAACAGGCAGTCAAAAGATCATTTGTCTTACAGGGAAGATGGCGGCCGGAAAGAATGCGGTGGCCGATATTCTTGAAAGGCGCGGCGGTTTAGCATGCGTCGATTTTGACAGCTTAGTTCATAAAGCCATAGAAGAAAAAACGGCACAGATTATCGCAGCTTTTTCTAAAGAAGCGGCTGAAAAAAATATTGTCCTGTCAAAATCGGACGGGACGCTAAACCGCCGCGCCCTCGGCAAACTGATTTTCGGAAACGCCGAACTTGTTGCAAGGCAGGAAAGTATTGTGTATCCCGCAGTTACGCAGATGGCAAAGGAGTTTGTAAGTTCTAACTCGGATAAAAACATTGTTTTTAACGCCACAGTCTTATACAAAATTCCGGAACTTATGCAGATGTGCACTGCAGTTATTTTTGTTGATTCTCCGCTTATAATCCGGCTTTTGCGTGCAAAAAGACGGGATAATATTCCGCCCCGGCTGATTCTAAAAAGATTTGCCGCACAGAAAAAACTTTTTAAGTTTTACAAGGAAACCGGCATTCCGGTATACAAAATCAGCAATTCATCTTCATTAAAATCCTTAAGAAAAAAAGTTTTACATATTTTACAGATTCTGAACGGTACTGTTTCAGACCGCAGACACGACTGAAATTTTATAAAGAATCTTGAACGAGCGCGCTCTGGCTCCTTTCGGCATCTGCCCTTCTCTAAAAAATCTCCTAAAGGTAAAAAATCAAATACCGATATTTAGAATATATTGCGAAGGTTTTTATAAGTCTGTTTCAGACAGTTTAGAACAGAACTTTACAGACTTTTGAAACCGTTCGTCCAAAGGACTTTGATTTATGGAACAGAAAAAAACTTTATGGATTATAGCTGCTACAGGCGTATTTTTACTTGTTGTAATCGGTGCTGCAATCATTCTTTATTCACCGTCAAACTATCCGACTCCTTCTATTGCACAAGTTCAGGTTCCAAACCAGCAAACACCAAGCGGCGGCTGGGAACTTCCTTCAAAGCAGGATAATACATCAAGTTCAGCTCTTTCAGTTCAGACACCAGATTTCCAGATTCAGAAAGATAATAACAACTATGGCGAACCGGGACAGAATATTCAGCAGGTCAGAGATTTAACTGTAATTGCAGAAAATACAAATGTTTATAATGTTTCAGGTCAGGCAGGAACAACAACTATTGACTTGAACACATTAAAATCCGCTGCAGAAGAAGCTAATCTTCAGGCAAAAACAGAAAACACTTCCTATGCAGTTGAAAACACAGCAAAAAATACAGTTACAGCAAAGACAGGAACGACTTCAAAACCGGCTGCTAAACCTGCCGCAAGTGCAAAACCAAAGACTTCACAGAAAGTTCAGTCTCAGTCAAAATCTGCGCAGAGTTCAGCACAGAGTGTTGCAAAAGCAAAATACTGGGTTCAGGCAGCAGCATATACAGCAAAAAAATCTGCCGACAATGCACGTACAACGCTTTCTGAAAATAAAATTCCTGCAGAAGTATTTACTTATACGGATAATAAAAACAAGGTTTACTACCGCGTAAGAGTCGGTCCTTATACAACAAAGAGCGAAGCTGAATACTGGAAGAACAAAATCTTACAGATTGACCAGTTTAAGGATTCAAAAGCCTATATAACTGATTCAACTGCCGCAAAATAGAAAACTGAAAAAAACAGCGAGTTTATTAAAATCACGACATTCAATATGTCGTGATTTTTTTTTGCGGAATAGACATGAAGCAAAGGCGGGTTGGAAACATTTGCGCTGTTTTTGGGCGAAAATCGTAGTTTTTGCAATTTTTTTATTATTTTTTTCTGAAATTTGTGCATAAAATTCAGACTCTAGCCCTATATATATTATGTGTTTCTGTTGTATTGGTTGGCTCATAGAAATTACCTCCTTTTGCTGGTGTCTGTAAGTTTTACAGTCACCAGCATCTTTTGTTCTCCGCAAAAAAAGACGGATTTCCATTACGCAGAAATCGTTTCAAACACATATTTAAATTTCCAAAAGCAGCACAATGAAAACACCATTTCAGACACACTGAAAAACGGTTCTATAAAAAACCAGCAGGGATTTTCACTGCATTCTAATGGAATTGACGTAAAATATTTTTCACTGTTCCCGAAAACGGACTTCACATTTTTTATAGATTCTTACGAAGAAAACGGTTTTTCAAAAACAGCGGAAAATGCAATCGATAAAATCGAAAACCGAAGGTTTGGCATTTCTGTAGATGCAAAGAAAATCTTTTATGAAAATCTTCCGCTTAAAATAAAAACAGGAAATTTAAGCTATTCAAATAGTATTTCACTTTTAAAAAATCCGGCGTTCCCTACAAATCAAAATGCGATAAAAAACTCATTCGGTAAAAGTTTCGGACTTGGCGCAGCTCTTCCCGGTATCAGTTCTTCAAAAAAGGAAAAATCCACTAGCATAAGTTTTTTTCCAGAAAACTGGATTTTTGAATGTGCATGTTTTCCTTCAAGCGATTTTCTATTCTGCGCAGGAAGAAATTTTAAATTCAGCAGACATTCTATTTTTTTTACAGGCATTGCAGGCGGAAGATTTTTCCTTCAGCCCAAAAAAGAAACTTCATGGTTCAGGCAAACAAAATACTTTTCTCCAGCCTGGTACGATTCTTTTGTCTGGATAAACAACATTTCATTTCCTGCCAATAAAATACAACTTTCAGTTGGCATACACCAGAATCCATTTGAAAACTTCAGGTTCTGGGTAAGAAATGAAAACCGCACTATTATCGGTTCTTTTTTAATCGAAACTGATTTTTTTGCAACAGACCGGTTTTTCTGCAAGGATTTAAAAGAAGGACTTTACAGTGCGAATTCCTCGCCTACTCCCGAACCTGTGATTTTTCAGGCAAAATTAAATCCGCAATACAGAAATTATTTTGAAAACACTGGTATTAATTTTGCATTTGGAATTTCTGCCATGGTGGAAGAAAAAAAGAAAGATTTGCTTCCAGAAAAAGAAACAACAGATTTTTTCTATGGTACCGCAGTTCAATTTTCATTTCCTAAAACAGATTTTCTTTCAACTTTTAAGATTTCGCACATTCCTTTAAAAAAATCTGAACATGCAGAATTTGATGATTTAAAATATTCGGCAGGATTTGAACTTTCTCATTCATTTCATTCGTGGAAAGCAAGTGCTAAAAACAGCTATTCTGTAACAGAGGAAAAAAAAGATAATAAAAAAACACAAGATATTTCTTTTTTCGCATATTTTCCGAATAGAATATTATCTTCAGTTTCTTTCAGTGCTGAAACGACAAAAACATCTGACAAAGAAAATAAAACACTACAGGTTGGCACAGTTTTAAAGAGTAAAAAGGGAAAAATCCGTGTTTCAGGCAGCGTAAAGGTGATATATAAATGGTAAAGCAATCGGAGATTAGTGGAAAAATAAGGCGCCAAATTAAATGAGAAATTTGCGGTAAATTCGATGGCAAATTGATGTCGTGATTTGCTATAAAAATTTAACTTTTATTTTCAATCATTTTCAATAGCTGTTCATAAAGCCGTTCACTGATATGGCGTCCTGCATCTCGTAAGATTTCAACAGCATCTTTGATTTCTTCTTTTGAAATAATTGAATCTTGATAGGCAATACCAAGAATACCAATTGTTCCCATGATTTTAATTCCCATTCGAGTTGCAACTTCGCGACCTCGAACTTCGTCCATCAAAAGCATATCAGCTTTGCCATTATCGGAAAGATAAATTGCCTGACTTTCGCCCAAATCAAGACCTGTTGAACGGCGGAGAAGCGTCACATAACCTTCATCAATCTCTTCTACAACTTTTATAAAATCGCATGTCTGAACTATTTTTGATTCTTTCTGAAAACGAGGATTTTCTGTAAGTTCTGCAAAAACACCTTTTGGGATCTGAACTTCCCCAAACAGTTTGTTTAGTAAGTCCAGATGATTTATTTTTAGAAGAGAAATTATCGGCGTAGTGTCAGAAATTACTATCATGCAAGAGCCTTCTTTAAATCCCGGAAATTCTGCATATCCTGCATTACATCGCTGATATCTATATCAAAATATGGAAAACCCATTTCATCATACAAATCAATCAAATCAAGTTTTTTTATTCCTAAGATTTCAGCGGCTCTGCCATGAGAAATAACATTTTTATGAATATAAGGATAAAGAAGCAGTGCGTTACGTTTTAATTCTTCACCAGACTCAATCACATATTCGTCAGAAAAATAAGTCTGCATTGCTTTTGGCACTTTGATCTGAACTTCTGCGTATTCCATAATCGCCTCCTTTTCGTAATCTTAAAATTATTA
>JAEEWW010000072.1 GCA_016287815.1 Treponema sp.
GCTGTAGAAGAAAAAATTCGCTCTATCGCCCAGAATCCTGCTGCGCATAATTCCTCCGGTTCCGGCGTGTCTAAAACAGAGATGCCCAAAACTTCCGGGATGCAGATTTTTTACAGCAAGCCTGGTCCAAGAATAAAAAAGATTCTGGAACTTGCAAAACGTTCTTCGGTTTTATGTACTATGTGTAAGTCAGAAGAACTTGACTCCATGGTTATGGCTCTGCCGGAACTGGCAAGAGATCACAGAGGTATTGTTTTAAAGGTTTCTGGCGAAGCTCCTCAGTCCAGCAATATTATTGATTTTGACCAGTGGATTTCGGCTGTTGCCAAAGATTCTGCTCAAATCAATCGAAAAAATGTTGTTATCCTTGATTCTGTAACTGATCCCCACAACGTAGGTGCTATAATCCGCAGTGCCGACCAGTTCGGTATAGATCTGGTTGTAATACCTGAACATCGCGGCCAGAGCAATGTTTCAGACAATGAAATAATTGCAAGAAGCAGCGCAGGCTCAAGTGCCTGGGTTCCGGTTGCGATTGTAAAAAATCTTGTCCGCTCGGTACAGCAGTTAAAGGATGCTGGCTTTTGGGTTTATGGCGCCGATGCAGGCGGGGATTCAGTCCAAAATCTTAAATTTGCCGAAAAAACTGCACTTGTCATGGGTAGCGAAGGAACTGGGATTGCCCGGCTTTTAAAAGAGCAGTGTGATACGATTGTTTCTATTCCTACCTGCGGAAAGATTGACAGCTTAAATGTTTCTGTAGCAGCCGGTGTATTAATGTACGAAATTCACCGTCAGGCACTTTAAGAAAAAAACTTTGCCTGTTACGGTTTGTTGTGTTCCGCATTGCCGCAGTATAATGCAAAATAATTTTGCAAAAAGGACAAAAAGGATTTAAAAATGAGTTTTTTAACATATTCATATCCTGTTACGCTTTTAATTTTATGCCCGCTGGTTTTCCTTGCAGGTTTGGTTGATTCCATTGCAGGCGGCGGCGGTCTTGTTTCGCTGCCAGCCTATGTTTTTGCAGGACTTCCGATTCACATCTGTTACGGAACCAACAAGTTTGTAAATGGCTGCGGAACTTTCTGCGCATCCATAAATTATTTCAGAAGCGGTTGTGTCTATCTAAAAGCCGCCGCCTTTGGAATTGTCGGTGCACTCCTTGGTTCTGCGGCAGGAGCTCGCCTTGCCCTTGTTCTTTCGCCAAAAGCATTGCAAATTTGTCTTCTTGTAATTCTTCCTGTAGTTGCTGCAATAATGATATTCAATAAGGATGTAGGCAAAGCAGCAAAGACAAACGATTTGCCTGAAAAGATCGTGTTGCCGGGAACCTTTGCCGCAGGTCTTACGGTCGGTTGCTATGACGGCTTTTTTGGTCCGGGAACAGGCATGTTCCTTACGCTGATTCTTTCTTCAATCCTTCATTTTGAACTTGTAAAGGCAAGCGGGACAACAAAGCTTATCAATTTTGCTTCAAATGTCGGTTCTACTATAATGTATCTGTTTGCCGGAAAAATTTTATTCATAGTTGCTTTTCCATGTATAATCTGTTCAATTGCAGGAAACTTTTTGGGTTCAAAGCTTGCAATAAAAAACGGTGCAAAAATAATCCGCCCTATAATTGCAGTTGTAGCAGTAATGTTGATTGTTCGGGTTGTATCGGATTTTGTAAAGTTGTGATATTATAGATACAGTTATTAGAAGTCTATACAAAAAGAGGTTTTTTATGAATCAACGTCAACAGGATATTGCAGCTGCAAAAGCTGCCAGACGCTCAACTCTAAAATCATTAAAAGCAAAACGCGCAAGCCGCATAAAAGCAATCAGGGAACGGGCAGAAGAAGAAATCCGTCAGGCAAATATAATGTTTGCTTCAGACCCTGAACGGTTGCGTGCAAAATATAATGCTGATGCCGCATATAAATCTGAGCGTGCCAAAAAAAGAGCTGCAAAAGCACAGGCAAAAGCCGAAAAACGAATTGCCTATGAAATTCAGCAAAAACAACAGGCACAATTACTTTCTTTTGGCGAAGAAGTATTCAACTCAATTACAATCGGAATAGGGGCTGGTCTTTCGGTTGCAGCTCTTGTCCTTTTAATAATTTATGCCGTACGCAATGCAGAAAGCCAGATATTTGCAAGAACTGTAGTAAGTTATACTTTGGCAGGTTCTTTCCTGTTTGTGCTTTACCTTATGTCTACTCTTGCGCATGCACTTCCTTCTTATGTTGCAAAAAGAGTTTTCCGCATTTTATCCTATGACTTTGGTTTCTGCTGGCTTTCGGCAATTCTTTCTGTAATTTCACTTGTAGTAATCAGAGGACAGTTGGGCTGGGTTCTTTTTGGAATAATCTGGCTGCTTTGTGTTTTTGCCGTATCGTTTTATTCATCAATGGAAAATCACAGTCTTGCAAGAAAAAAGGGAATGCTGGTTTGCTTAATAATTGCAATTGCGCTCAGTATTTTTGCTTTGATAAGACTTAACGAATCTTCAGTATTTTCAGGAAAACTTTTACTGCTTGCTGTAGTTTCTTTCCTGTTAGGTGAACTGTTCCATTTAATGAAAAAGATTCACTGGACAAATTCTATTTTTCACCTGATGGCAATAATTGCTAACGTTTTCTGTTTCTTCTCTCTTTATTCACTGCTTTAGATTTTAATATTGTTTAAAACGAAACGAGGGGCGGCCTGATAAGAATTATCAGACCGCCCCTCGTGTATAGTGCGGTCGCTGCACCATGGGCTTACCGCTATTTATAAAACGGCGCCTCACATGACTATTATTCTTTCCTGCAAATTAGAATGCATGACTCCAGAAGAATCCTGCCTGCCAGAAGTTATAATCATTATCCTGATTTGTTGTAATAAACTGATATTCGTAGCTGGCAGAAAGTGCATCTGATGAGCTTATGTAGTATGTGATGTTAGGACGAACATCAAAAATCTTTCCGCCTGTAGCACCTCCAGATTCTTTAGAACCGAATGCAAGTGAGCCCCATGCTCCAAGATCAAGATTTTTGCTCAATGCAAACTTCAAATCTACGCCGCCGTAGCATGCTGTAGAATAGTTAGAATTTTCATAGAAAGTAAAACCAACTTCCGGTCTTAAAGTAATTCCGTTGGTAGAGAATGTAACTGCTCCACCAACACCTGTAATTCTGTTGTCTTTCTTTCCGCCAATGTTGTCGATTGCAAGCCAGCCGTCAATTGATGCTGTATCTGTTCCGATTGTTAAACCTGCATAAAGGTTGCTGTCCTTGCGGAAAATTCCGTTGTATGCAAAGGCAAACAGGAACTGGTCAGCAGGAGTAAACCGAACACCAACGTTTGCAAGGAAGTCATCTGAAGTTGTTCCTGAAGGAACTGCTGCTGCAATTTCAAGAACATCTTCTACACGGAATCTTGCAGCTAAGGCTTCTGTTACCGGTTTAACTTCTTCGCCTGCTGTTGTTGCCTTTGCAAGTTCAAGGGATTCATTGATATAGTTTGCATAGTAAGCGGCTCCTGCTACAAGGTTCTGAGAAGGAGTTCCGTAGCCCATACCACCCTGTAAAAGGTGATAGCCTGTTTCCCATGAATTTGCTCCGTGAGCAGGAGCCGGTCCCATCTTCCAGTTAAGGTAGGTTCCCATTGCAACGTCAAAGTTATTTGTAATGTTTGCAACAAAGTTTACATCGCTGTCAATGTACTGGAATTTAAGGTAGTCCAGATCGCCGGAAGCATCATAAGTAGAAAGTCCGCCCCACTGAAGCATTAAATCTACAAAAAGGGTTTTGCTTGTAAGTCTTGCCTGGAAAGTGTCTAAAACGCCGTTCCAGCGCAAATCATCGTCTTCTCCAAGAGCTCCCCAGTTTTTAGAATCAAGTCTTGCTTTTGACTTTTCGCCATTCGTGTCGGCAGAGTTCCATGCGTTTCCGAATCCTGTCCATAAAGTGTTGTTATAGCCGTCCAGCTGCATAAGCTGAGCACTTGCATAAAATGCTGCGGCTAAAACCATAGTAATAGTTAAAAAAATCTTTTTCATTTCTTTCCTCAGTTTTGTTATATATCGAAATATAATTGACTATAGAATAGCAAAAAATCGCTCGTTTTGTCAAATAAGGTATATTTGAAAGGAAAATACTGTAATAAAAATTAGATATTTTGAAAGACATCGTACATAGCTACCTGCGGCGCCCATTCCTGTCAGGCGAATAGTGCTTATGGCTGTATAAAAAATTATACAGCCATATAAAGATCGCACTATGCCGGCGCGTTGCAGCTAAATTCATTGGCTCAGAAAGCGCTTCTTCTATAAAAAAATAGTATAAAATTTTATAATTTAAATAATTATCGCTTGAAGCAATCTTAAACGGTGTGTTAAAATAATTTAATATTATTTAGCCCCAAAAATTATTTTTTGAGGAATTATATGCATATTTTAAATCTAATTTTATTTGGTGCAAAAGAAAAATCGTCTCTTAAATTAATAAAGCCGTTTGCGGAGGAAGTTAATTATAAACTTCTTAAAGGGGCTTCCATAACTTGTATTATTCTTCTTGTTTTGCCGCTGCTTGAGATTATTGTCTTTAAAGAATTATCAGGCAGGTTCTTTTTTTATCTTACCTTTCTTTTAATTACGGTTACGGTTTTTGTACTTACTGTATTCTTCGCTAAAAAACATCCGGTTTTAATTTTACCTTTGTTTTATATTCTGTTTGTTGTGTGTCTTGCTTATGGTACATGGCTTGGTATTTTTAGTCTTCCTGAAATGACAGGGGTAACATTTCATATTATAGTTTTTGTTTTTCCACTTTTGATTGCAGATTGCCCGTGGCGTTGTGACCTTATAATTATAGCTTCGTGTGTTGTTTTTATGTTTTTTTCATATATGAAGAAAACACCGGCTGTTTTTCATGTTGAATTTATGAATGCAATGAATTCAATGGTTTTAAGCCTTGTAATTTCTACGGTGCGTCAGATTCAGAATGTACAAAGCTTTATAGACAGGGCATTGCTTAAAAAACAGCGTGATACGGACAGTTTAAGCCGTACTCTTTCCAGAGCTGCGCTTGAAAACGGTATTAAAAATGTGCTTCAGAAGTTTGGTTTTGGTGGCTGTCTGATGTTTCTTGATGTGGATAATTTTAAACATATTAATGATACTTACGGTCACGTAATTGGAGATGAATTAATTATAGAAATTGGCCGATGCCTCAGGAGCGTTTGCCGCCCTATGGATATTGTAGGCCGTTACGGCGGTGATGAATTTATGATTTTCTTTCCGCAGATGGCAGATAAGATTTTTGCAGAAAAGCGTGCGGAAGAAATTATCAGATATGTTAAAAAATGCGATTTAGCACAGCAGCTGAACGAAGTTATTTCTGTTAGCATTGGCTGTTTGATTTTCCAGAACGGTTTTACAGACCATGTGGCTTTGTTTTCTGAAGTTGACAACATGCTATATGAAGCAAAGAAAAACGGCAAAAATCAGTTCTGTCTGAAGGAAATGTAATACTAGAGTAGAAATAAATTCAGATTCCGCGGCTGCGCACAGCCGCGGAAAGCCTGTCTCTTTATCCGCAGATAATTTTTTTGCGTAACGGCAAAATCTTATTCGGTACAACAGAAAGCTTGTCTACGCCGATTCTTAAAAATTCTTCGGTCAATGATAAATCAGAACCAAGTTCACCGCAGATGCACACTTTTTTGCCAGATTTATGCGCATTCTGAACTGTCATTTCTATCATCCGCAAAACAGGTTCCTTGTATTCGTCCAGAATCTGACTGAATGCAGGATTCTGCCTGTCCATTGCAAGCGTGTACTGAGTTAAATCATTTGTTCCTATGCTGAAAAAGTCGCATATTTCTGCAAGTTTGTCGCTCATAATTACAGAAGCCGGAGTTTCTATCATTATTCCAACCTGAATATTTTCATCATAAGAAACTTTTTCTGCTTTCAGTTCATCCTTTGCCTTCTGCAAAATCGCTTTAGCTTTTTGTACTTCATCTGTACTTACAATCATCGGGAACATAATCGCAACATTTCCGAAGGCGCTTGAGCGTAAAATCGCACGCAGCTGGGTTTTGAAAACTTCTTCATGCGTAAAGCAAAGGCGGATTGCCCGGATTCCCATTGCAGGATTTTCTTCTTTTGGCATGTTAAAGTAATTAGCCTGCTTATCCGCTCCAATGTCGATTGTGCGGATTACAACCTGCCTGCCTTCCATATTTGCGGCAACCTGCTTATATGCCTGAAATAAGGTTTCTTCATCAGGATAATCTTTGCGACCGATGTAAAGGAATTCACTTCGGAAAAGTCCGATTCCTTCTGCACCGTTTGCCTTAACTTCACCAACATCATCCTGATTGCCGATGTTCGCAAAAAGTTCAATTTTCTTTCCGTTTCTGGCAATTGTTTCCTTTTGCAGATACTGCTTAAGTTCGGCTTTTTCCTGTTCCTGTTTTGTTTGAGCAGTTTTATATTCGTCTATTGTTGATTTATCCGGAGCAAAAATAACTTTGCCGGAATTTCCGTCAACTATTACGGTTGTTTCTGTACAGCCGCAGGATAAATTATTTTCAACTTCGCTTTCTAAGATTTCAGTAACAGCAGGAATTCCCATGCTGCGCGCAAGAATTGCCGTGTGACAAGTTTTCGCACCAGTTTCTGTTATAAATCCTAAAATCTTTGATTTATCAAACTGAACGGTTTGCGCAGGCGTTAAATCCTTTGCATAAACAATTACGCTTTCTTCAGGGAGTTCGATTGAATCATCAGCTCCGCACAGGCAGGAAATAAGTTTTTCGCTGATTTCTTTTATGTCGGCGCAGCGTTCTTCGATTAAATCATCACCGGTGGCTTTAAGCTCATCTATAAGCCGTTTTTGAACTGTCTGAACCGCTTTTACGGCAGGAGTTTTGTTCTTGATTTCTTCAACAATGCTGCCGTAAAAATCATCATCTTCGAGCATAAGCTTGTGGATAAAGAAAATCTGCGCTTCTTCTTCTCCTACATCTGCCAGAGCTTTTTCATACAAAGCATCGTAGGCTGATTCAGCTTTTTCTTTAGCGGCTTCTAATTTTTCAAGTTCGTCTTCTACGCTTTTAAAATTGCCTGTAGAAGATTTATCTGCAGAAAAACATTTCTGCCTTATGAAAAAAAGTTTTCCTATCGCAATTCCTGTGGAATTTGATTTACCAGTTATCGTCTTCATGTTTTTAAGTTTTTAGAAGTATTTTGTAAGGGCTTCTTTTATTGCAGCTTCGGCTGCAACTTCATCTTCACCGTTGATTACTATCTGCAAAGTATCATTCTGTTTTGCAGTAAGTTTCATCAAATCAAATAGCTTTGTAGCAGAAGCTTCTTTTCCACCGAATTTTACAATAGTTTCTGATTTAAATTTTTTTGCTGCGGCAACCAGCATTCCTGCCGGACGTGCGTGCATTCCTGTTTTTACCTGAATTACATGTTCAATAGTTTTCATAATTACCTCTCTTTTATTTTAATCTTTACTCCGTTTTCGTGCTGTTTATTTTTCAATAAGGATTGCCAGATCTCCGCATTCAGCATTATCCATATCAACTGGCAGTACAGAAGAATATTCATCTGTATTGGCAATAACCATTGGTGTTGTAATGTTATAGCCTTCGCTTTCTATTTTCTGTCTGTCAAATTCTATAAGGATGTCGCCCTGTTTTACAACATCGCCTTCCTTTACTTTTGCCTTAAAATACTTGCCGTTAAGGGTTACAGTATCCTGTCCTATATGAATAAGAACGTCTGCACCTGAATCTGTGTGGAATCCAACTGCATGGCAGGAATCAATTAGGGAATCAATCCTTCCGTCTGCCGGGGCATGAAGGAAGTTTTCTTCCGGAATAAATGCGATTCCTTCGCCCATCATTTTCTGTGAAAAAACTTCATCCTTTACTTCTGACAGCGGGATAACCTTGCCTTTTAAAGGTGAATAAATTTCAATAGCCAATTTTTCCTCCGTTAATGAAAGTTGCAAAATTTTAGCTTTTGTTTGCAAAGCATGGTACAAACAGGCTTGTTTTGAGCACTTTCATAAATTTTTTAAGAATTCATTTTACAAATTGTATTTTCGATTGTATCATCAATTTAATTTTGTGCAATCTTTTTATAAAAATATTTTGCCTATTTTCATAATGATGATAGAATAAATATGTGATTTTTTTGTTGCTGCATAAAAACTTAAAAAAAATGCAAAAAGTGATGGTTGCGGAATTTTTTCAGAAGTTTTGACGGCTGCATGAAAAATCAGACCAAAAAGGTTGTAAAAGGAGATAAACTTTATGGTAATGAAGTATTTACAGAAGCTCGGAAAATCTCTGATGCTTCCTGTAGCCTGTATGCCAATCTGCGGTATACTGATGGGTTTGGGCTACCTGCTTTGTCCAAGTACAATGCAGGGCGGCGACATGAATGGTTTTTTAAACCTTGTTGGATTCTTCCTTGTAAAAGCAGGAAGTGCTGTAATTGATAACATTGCAATTCTGTTTGTTATCGGCATTGGATTTGGAATGTCAGAAGATAACGACGGAACCGGTGCTCTTGCAGCTCTTGTTTCATGGTTTATGATTATCATTCTGCTCAGCGCAGGAACAGTAACAACTTTGTTCCCGTCAGTTGCAGACAATGTAAATAAAACTTTAGCTTTCAATAAAATTCAGAACCCTTTCATCGGTATTCTCGCCGGTATAATCGGTTCTGCAAGCTACAATAAATTCAAGGGAACAAAACTTCCTGACTGGCTTTCATTCTTCAGCGGAAAACGCTGCGTAGCCATCATTGCTGCATTGATTTCCATTGCAGTTTCTGTTGTCCTTTTGTTCGTATGGCCATTGCTTTTTGGAGCATTGATTTTTGTCGGCGAAAGCGTTGTAAAAATGGGACCTGTTGGAGCAGGTATCTATGCGTTCCTCAACAGACTTTTAATTCCATTCGGACTTCACCACGCTTTAAATAACGTATTCTGGTTTGACACAATCGGTCTTGGCGATTTGAGCCACTACTGGGCAGGTCACACATCAGCAGATGTAGGCTGGTCACTTGGTATGTACATGTCTGGATTCTTCCCATGTATGATGTTTGGTGTTCCGGGCGCAGCACTTGCAATGATTCACACTGCAAAAACAACAAAGAAAAAGGTTGCTATCGGTCTTTTGGCTTCAGCTGCAATCTGTTCTTTCATCTGTGGTGTAACAGAACCGTTTGAATTCGGCTTTATGTTCCTTGCTCCGCTTCTTTATTTAGTTTATGCAATTCTTTACGGACTTTTCACAACTGTTGTATGTTTGATTGGATTCCGCGCAGGATTCTGCTTCTCTGGCGGTGCAATTGACCTTATCTTCTCTTCAACATTGCCGGCTGCAAACAATACATGGATGATTATTCCGCTCGGTATCGCAGCTTTCGCAATTTTCTACGCAATTTTCCGCTTTGCTATTACAAAGTGGGATTTGAAGACACCTGGCCGCGAAGATGATGATGCTCCGGAAAAAACAAGCCTGAATTCTAAAACAGAATTTGCAGACATGGCAAAAGAAATTCTTGAAGGTCTTGGCGGTAAAGAAAACGTTACTTCTGTTGACTGCTGTATTACACGTTTACGCGTTGAAGTTGTAGACATGGCAAAAGTTGACGAAGCAAAGATTAAGGCCGCTGGTGCTAAAGGTATTATAAAGCCTGGTAAAACTTCAATTCAGATTGTAATCGGTATGAAAGTACAGTTCGTTGCCGATGAAATGAAAAAACTCTGCTAAAAAAATCTTAGCTGACAAAAATATTAATTGTCATTATTAACAAGTATAGGGCAGCATACTTAAAACTATGCTGCCCTATTTTTTTACGAATTTTATAATTCTGCACTTTTTTAACAATCAGTTTACTGTCTGCATACAGCGCTGTTTAGTGACAACAGACAGGCCTGTTATGTGACAGCATACTGGGCTGTAATGAGTCAGCGTACTGGGCTGTAATGTGTCAGCGTACTGAGCTGTTATGTGACAGCATACTGGACTGTTATGTGACAGCATACTGGACTGTTATGTGATATGCACCTAAAAAATGACACAGATTTGAATAAAAAAGCATTAAAGCTGACACACTATATTTAGTGTCTGCGTCAAATATGACACAGTTAATTTATAGTCTGCTCCAATATAGACACACATTATTTTATGTCTGCACTGGAACTGACACAACTAATTTTATGACTGCTTCTGCAATGTCACAAATATAAAATTCACTGCATTCGGTCTGTCTCACTACAGAAGTCAGTCAAAGTCAGGAAAGGCTTTCCTTCGGTAACTGACAGGGCTTTTTCCTCCAAGAGCCTCTTTAGGTCGGACAGTGTTGTAATAATCTATGAAATCTGTGACCGCCTTTTCTATCTGTCCTATTGGTATGCGGTGGTTCTTTACGGCAGACTTTTTGAATCTGCTGTAAAGTGCTTCTGATTTCAGTATTCCGTTGAATGACTCCATCGGAGCATTATCCCAGCACTGTCCTCTTTCAGAACAGCTCTGTATTACTCCCAGTTCTTTAAGTTCAAAGCGGTAATCAAGGGCAAGGTATGAGCTGCCCTCATCGCTATGCATCACAGCTCCCCTCAAATCCCGCCTTGAAGCAAGCATATCTACGCATTCCCTGCACAACACCTGGTCAGGGTGAAAGCCTATCTTCCAGGCGACTATCTCGCCGTTATACAGGTCTTCAATAGTGGCAAGGTACTTGGTTATCCCTGCTCCGTGAAGATAGGTAATGTCACTTACATATTTCTGCCCGGGGCGGTCTGCATGAAAATCACGGTTAAGCAGGTTTTGAGGAATATTCTTAAGAAGTTCTTTCCTTATCCTGTACTGCTCAGCCGTATATTTCCTTCTCCTTACGCAAGAAAGTACATCCAAACTCCGCATTATTGCAAGGACACGGTTCGCTCCGATCCTTATGCCTTTTTCATTCCTGAGCCATCTGTGCATGTTGCGGTATCCGCAGGCATAATTCATCAAGGTCTGATGTTCCTTGATAACAGAAGCAAGGTCATCCTCTTCTTCATAGCCGCCTGCATTGAGGAACCTGTAGTAGCTTCTCCTGTCCACGCCCGCAATTGAGCACAGTAGGCTTACTGTTCCGATTCCTCTTTCAAGGACGAGCTGGATTGCCCTGAACCGTTTTTTTTTGAGCTTACCTTAAGGTCAAGTCCCTCAAGTTTTGAAAGCTCCTCGTAATATGCTACCTGTGCTTCAAGGTATTTTATTCTCTTCCTGAGGTCTGCCTCTGTCTCTTTACCGTTGTTTGCCATTTCTGTCATTTCCGGCCATAAAAGGTACGGAAGTCCTCCGTCAAGGATTCTAGCACAGTCTTTGACAATTTTCTCTATGCGTTTTTCACGGAGTTTTACGTTTTCAACGGCTCCTCTCGAATATCCTGACAGCTTTGCCGTTTTTGATAAGGACATTCTTTTACATTTCAACATGAAAAGCAGATTTACCTGTTTCTCAATCTCAACATTCTGCATTGTTTCCCCCATATCTGGTGTCACACCTTTTTACCTTTTCCTTTGAAAAGTGTGTCACTTTTGGGGGCAGATCATAAAAATTCTTACATATAATTTTGTGTACTATCATGAAAACCAGTGACACATGCCACAAGAGAACCGGTACTGTTGTAATTTGCAAGCATATCCATTTCTTTTTTTCCGGTTCAATTGTGCATGGTCGCTCTCTTTCATTTTATACTCAAAATTCTTGAAATATCTGGTTATAATGCGGTTGTTCTGCCTTTATTAATTGTTAAATCTTGCTGAAATTCTTAAACAATGTTAAAATTAGTTTAAGTTAAGGAAAAAAGTTTAAGAATGTCATGCCTTTTTAGAAGCCGTAAACACTCATGGTTTACTATCTCCGTTATTACTCTTGTTTTATTTTCGTTTGCATTTATTTCCTGCGGAAATTTATTTAATCCGGAAACTCAGGAATCTTCTGCCAGTGGAAACGGTGGCGTCAATTCTTCAAATATCGTAACTTTCCGCGGAACGGTTTCTAATAGCGGTGCTGTTCCTTCCGGGATTGCCGCAAACAGCTCTTTATCGGGCTCGACCCGACAATCTGATAACCTTCTGTCTTCTGCCATGCCTGTATTCAACACAACAGACTATACTTACTTTGCAACGGCAAAAAATGCAGCGGATACTTCAGAAAGTGTAAACGGTACTTTTGCAAATCCTGCCATACCAGATTTTGAAATTCCCCTTGTAACGGGCAAAACATGGCTTGTTACCTGCGGAATTAAAAACAGCTCAGATGAAATCGTTTTAGTTTCAGAAGAAAAATCTTTTCCCCTTACAAATGCTGCTCCTGTTATTGATGCATCAGAGCCGTTTATCGTAAAGCCAGTTGAAGGCGGTACAGGCTCTATAGCCCTTCCGATGACGCTTGCTGATTCAGTTGATTCTGTCAAAGTTCTATGCCCGGATTCAAATTTCCCTTCATTAGACAGAGATCGCTCTTCTCCCTATACGCTGGAACTTTCTGATATTCCAAGCGGATCTTACGAAGTAACATTTATTTTTCTGGATGGTATGGCGCCTTCAGATCCTTCAGCGCTGGATACCAGAACTTTCCTTTATTCTACCACGCAGTCTATAAACGTAATCAAAGGCATGGTAACCAATACCTGGCACAGCGACGGAACCTCTTTGTTTACAACAAGCGGAAGCACTACAACCTTTAACCTTACCGATGACATAATAAAAGGCTTTCTTGATACAACCATTTATGTAGGGCTGAATTCCGCAGCTACTTCTGTAAATGTAACTGCGAGTGACACAAATTCAGGACATGCTTATAATCCGCTTGCACATTTACAGGCTGCAGTGGATAAAATTGCGGCAGCAGGCGACAGTACAAAAGAATATAAGATTTTTGTAAGCGGAACTGTAACGGGT
>JAEEWW010000073.1 GCA_016287815.1 Treponema sp.
ATAATGCCTGCAATCATGCTCTTATGACTCTGCTTCAGTACTTTTTTCCCGCTGATGATTTCTGAAACACGTACCCATCCACGGCGATCAGGTGTCTTTTCAAGATTATCCAAGTCTTCTACCGAAACCTGATTATCCAATCCTTTAGGATTTGCAGAAATATAATCTATAATGCGGTCATCAATTCCATTCTTGTTTGCCCATAAAAGCCAATCCTGTACACTTGGAACAAACTCATAAATATTAAAGCGAGATACGAGAGCCGGATCCAAATCCGTAAGTTGATATTCTTCACCATTGTTTACGGCAGAAATAATGCGGCTACCTGCAGGCAGATAACGCCCGGCAAGCTTACGGTTTAGGGCAAGATCCATAATTGTCTGCAAGACTTCCGGACGGGCACGGTTCAATTCATCCAAAAACAGTACGACTGGCGTATCGTCCGTCGGAAACCAGTATGGTGGCATAAATTCTGTGTGGCCAGTTACCTCGTTCTTGTGTGGAATACCAATCAGATCTCCCGGGTCACTCATCTGCCCTAAAAACAAAGATACAACCTTGCATCCCTTTGCAGTAAAAAACTTTTCCAAAATCTGAGATTTACCGATTCCATGTTTTCCCATGAGCATAATGTTCTGAGTTGCAGGTGTCTCTTCTAGAATTTCCAATAACAAGTTTCCATCAATTCTTACGGACATACGACTATTCCTCCACTCTATCTAGTTTTAATTTACAACATTGAAGAACCAACAAACAAACTTCATTATTTTCTATAAATCCATTCAAAAGAAAGTAATAGATTTGTTTCCAGAATTCTCCGGTAAACCGATAGATCATTTCTTTAATTTCAGGACAAGGTTCATCCATCTCATTCATAGTTCCAATATAACCATGTGTAACTATCATGTAGCGATAGTTAAAAAAATATTTCTGATTTTGTACGAAAACTTAATGAAGCCAAAAGAAACGGAATAATAAAGAATACAAGATAACCGGTAGAAAGCATTATATATTGGTCTAGAGCTTCTTCCCATGGTAATTTAAGCTCAATAATACCAAGAGTTGTACCTCCAGCTACAGTAATTATATATAAAGAAATGAAAGCTTTTATTGAGTCTGTTAAAATTTTACCTACAGAAACCAATCTAACAGAATTATACTTATTATTATAATAATCATCATAATACTTGTTTCTTTGTTCTGAAGCCTCTTGTTCAGAGATTTCACCTTCCATTACTTTTCGTTGAATTTCCTCATATAAGTCATCTTCAATCTTGTGTCTTTTCATTTCAAAAACATCATTCGCCCTTTGTATATGTCGGGAACAAAAATCTAAGATAATGAAACATATTAGTATTGTTGTAAAAAATCCTTTTACACAATTTTCATTGCAAATCCACTTACCAATAACAACAATTATCCTTATTTGGTCTTCAATATCTGTAATACTTAAAAATGATCTGGTCGTTAAAACAGAAGCCGAACATGTTAAAACGCAAAAGAACTGAATCAAATGCAGGAATTTAATTAAATCTATTTCTTTCTTTTTATGAGTTATGAATAAAATGAAAACTGCAAAGCATAAATCTAAACACATAATTACTTCTACACAAATTAGTGGAAGTGGGGCAAATAATAATGCCAATACAATGCTTAATGCAAAAAGTGAAAAAAGTTCTCTTAATGATTTGAATTGTTTTTTCATAAATCCTCCAATAAAGCCATTATAGAATTGCAGACTATCATGGAGAGATATGATTATTTTTTTTGATTTTTATAAAAACGATAAATGTAATCAAAATGTCGGGTTTCTTGTAATAGAAAATGCAAACCTGCGGTGGCGGGAAGAAAAGCAGATCGGCTGTAAAGCACCTGCAAGGTGCGCGAGACCGCCAAGGCGGTCGAAGTCGGATACCTATTACCTTGCACTGTGCTTTACAGCCGAGTCTTTTCTGGTAGCCAACGCAGTTTTGTTTTATTAAAAAAAAAGCCGCTCCGGTTACGGAGCGGCTTAGTGTGCTATAGCGATAATCTGCGTATTCTGCAGTACGCAAATCAAAGTATAAAAATTATAACGGAATATTACCGTGCTTTTTGAGCGGCTTATCCATTGCAGTCTTTGTTTCAAGGAATGCAAAACTTCTTACAACGCGTTCACGGGTTTCTTCCGGATTAATAACTTCAGAAATATAACCGCGCTGCTGTGCAATAAGCGGAGTCATAATAGTCTTCTTATATTCCTCGGATTTTTCTGCAACAAATGCAGCTTTTGAAGGATCTTTCATTTCTTTTGCATAAAGAATGCCAAGAGCACCTTCTGCACCCATAACTGCAATTTCAGAAGCAGGCCATGCATAAACAAAATCTGCTCCAAGATGCTTTGAACACATTGCAATATATGCACCGCCGTATGCCTTGCGGATAATTACAGTAACCTTCGGGACAGAAGCTTCGCTGTAAGCATAGATGATTTTTGCTCCGTGGCGGATAATACCTTTTTGTTCTTCTTCAGGTCCTGGAATAAAGCCAGGAACATCAACAAAAGTCAAAAGCGGAACATTAAATGAATCGCAGTAGCGCACAAAACGTGCAATCTTATCGCTTGCATCACAGTTAAGAACTCCGCCAAGCCCCGCAGGATTATTTGCAACAATGCCAACTGAACGGCCTTCTATCTTTGCAAAACCGACAACAGCATTTGTCGCAAATTCTTCCATTACTTCAAAGAACGAATCTTCATCTACCGTGCAGTTGATAATTTCGCGAACGTCATATCCCTGCTTTGTATTTTCAGGAAGAATTTCTGTAATTTTCTTCTGCATCTTCTTTGCATTGAATTTAAACTTTGCAGATGAACCGCCAGTTATTTCAGTGCTGTTAAATGTATCGCCGTAATAATGAGGAATATAATCCAAAAGTTTGCGGACCTTAGCGTAACAGTCATTTTCGTTTTCACAGCGGAAGTGGGCAACACCAGATTTTTTTGAATGAATTGCAGCTCCTCCCAAATCTTCTGCAGAAATATCAAGGAACATTACAGATTTTACAACCTTAGGACCAGTAATAAAAAGCTGGCTTATTTTATCAACAGAAAAAATAAAATCTGTAATTCCAGGAGAATAAACAGCTCCTCCTGCACAAGGACCGGCAACAATGGAAATCTGCGGAATAGAACCGGAAGCACGTACATTCTGATAGAACAAATCACCGTAACCGCAAAGCGCATCTACACCTTCCTGAATACGAGCACCGCCAGAATCGTTTACTCCGATTACAGGACATCTTGCCTTAATTGCCATATCAATCAGCTCTGCAATCTTCTGACCGTGCTTAAGGCCAAGCGCACCGCCCTGAACAGTAAAATCCTGCGCATATACGGCAACTTTTCTGCCGTTAATTTTTCCAAAACCTGTGATAACTCCGTCATAAGGAATATCTTTCTTTTCCATACCAAAACTTGTACAGTTATGGCGCACACCTGAATAAATTTCTGTAAAAGTGCCTTTGTCGCACAACGCGTTTATTCTTTCAATCGCGTGAAGTTTTCCTTTTTCGTGCTGTTTTTCAAGATTATAAGAAATATTTGCCATAAAAAACCTCAATTATTATTGATATTCTATGGCCTTTGTTTTCATTTGTCAATATGACATTTATTGTATTATTGTCATTTTAAGACGCTGATATTCGCACAACCGGCCTTCCGCAATTCCCTCACGGTCAGCCTCCGCACTCAGCACAAAGTACTTCGCTTGCGGTGGCCGCTTCGCGTTGCTCCACGCCGGGCGAGCCGATTATGGAATCCACTCATACACGGTTCTAAGACTTTCCCGTGTTTTTTCAAAATTTCCTTTATTTTCTTCAAAAGCTTTTTCGTAGGCATTATAAATTTTCTGCATAGGAATTTCTTTTGCAGAAATCACTTTTGAAGACACAGAAGTAACAAGCCACCTTTTTTTTGCAAAGGTTTCCATTATATAGTCTTCAGTTTTTTCTATATTAACAACAGCATCTTCGCCATAAGTAAAAATCCTATAATACGTTACCGTATACTTTTTTATATCTCCTTCTGCAGGCAAAAGACCGTCATCCTCTGCAACAACAGCAGGCTTATCTTTTCTAGAATATGCATTTTTAACTAAGTCTGCACTTATCTGTCTTTTTCCGGGCTCGGTAATTAAAACATCTGTAAGCCCGTACATTAAGGGCATCTGCCTGTAACTTTCTTTCGGCGCAATGGAAAACCATTTTTCCGGCGAAACAGTGCGTTCATTTGAATAGCCTTCCCTGGTTTTGTTTGTAACATACATTGCACTTACAACGTTTTCTACACCTTTCAAATCTCCGCCTTTGCCGGTTTCCTGTAAAAGTTCTACATCAAGCGTATGAATCGCCTTGTAAAACTGACCGATTGTTTCAACAGAATTAAGCCCACGCGTAGTAGGAAGATTTTCAAGCCGGCTCAAAAAAGAATTCACTGACAGAATCAAAATAAAAAAAACAGAACCGATTACAGTAAGTGCAATTTTATTCTTCTGCACAAAACGGGCAAGCATTGTTTTAGAATTCTTTTTATTAAAATAAGACTCAGAAAGTTTTTTAAATTGCCCTTCACTTACTGCGTTTTTTCTAAAAATTGCTGTATAAGTTCCGTCTTTACAAAGCCCAAGTTCATTCTGCAAAACCTGAAGTGGAAAATTTTTCTGACTTTCATCTGTAAAATTAACCTTTGGCGAAAGACCATCATTTACACAAAGTGAAAGATTTTCGTCTATACCGTTTACCGCATATTCAAGCGGCAAAAATAACGAATCAATTATATCTTTCTGTCTTGCTTCTTCATTTACCTCTGCGAACGGAAACTTTCTTGCCAGAGCCTTGTATGCAATTACAGCACGCAAAAAACAAAGTCCGTTTTCTTGCGAAAGACCTTTAAACAAATAATTGCCGTTAAGTTCTGCCTGTGTTTTCTTTTCCCGGGAATTCAAACAGCATTCAAACAGCTTTTTCGGTAAAAAAATAACAAAGTTTTTCCCGGCAAGAATTCCGCCTGCACCTACAGGATCCAATTTTTGTCCGGAAGATAAAGCACAGGTAATTGCCTTTACAGCCAGCATGGCAGATTTTTCTGCTGTTCCGCCTGGAATGCCAAGCAAAGTGCTCAAAGGCTGCAAACTTTCAGAGTCCGGTATTTTTCCAGCTAATTCTGAATACAAATTAACATAGCCGTTTGTATCAGAATAAATGCCGGTAAAAGTAAACGGAATAAAATCAGGTTTTTCAGCGTCAGCAGAAAAATCTGCCATTAAGCCAAACTCTGAAGGAAGCGTTACAGCAAGCCTTGTTTTACCAAAGCCTGCTTCATCCATACCTGTAGAAAGAGTCAGTTTTTTATTGTCGCAAAAACAGATTTCTTCCATTTAGTTATCTGCGCTTTCCGTCCGGAGCATAAAGATATTTGAAGTAATCCATATTTGTGCTTAACGTTGCATCAAAATTTCCCATCGTAGCTTTATAAGATTCAAGACTTTTCCAAAAATCATAAAAATCAGGATCTTTTGAATAAGACTGGGAATATATTCTTGTAGCTTCTGCGTCAGCCTTACCTTTTGTTTCTTCCGATTTTCTATATGCTTCAGAAGTAATGCGGCGCTTTTCATTTTCCAGGCGTCCAAGCCATTCAGCTTTTTTACCTTCACCTAAAGAACGGTATGCCTGTGCTACCTGATTTCGCTCTTTTATCATTCTGTTGTAAACACTTTCTGTAAGTTCGTCAGAATATTTTATCTGGCGCGGAACAATGTCTAAAAGGCTTATTCCGTATTCCGGCAAAAGTTTGTTTGCTTCTGCGGTCATCTGCGCACACAAATCATTACGTCCGCGGCTTACAGATTCATTTACCGTGCTTACGTTTACAAGTGCTTCAATTTCAGCAATATCCTGATCAACCTGCTGCGAATCAGCTTTTTTTTCATTGATTATGTTTGAAGAACGTACAATTTCGCTCAAACGATTCTGTGTAATTACAGTTCTTGTTGAAGAATCAATAATATCGCTTAAACGATTGTAAGCAGCATCAAGAGATTTAAAGCTTCTGTAAAACTTATCCGGCTCTGAAATTTTCCAGCGGCTTGTAGTATCTACTATAATGAACTGATTTTCCTTTGTAGGAATTCTCTGTGAATCTCCGTCCAGAGAAAGAATCAGTTTTGGATAAGTTACAATCGTATCTATAAACGGCATACGGACATAAAGTCCGGCTTCGGTGTGAGTATCTACAATCTGACCAAAGCGGGTTATTACAACCTGTTCACCTTCGTTTATTATGTATACAGGTCCTGCCTTTATTATAATAAGTACAAGAGCCACCAGGACAAGAATCATTGTATATAATTTTGCTGCCTTTGCATTTTTCATTTTTTATGCCCTCCCTGCTTATCTTTTAGAAGAAGACGAAGATCTGGTTCCACTTGTACTGCCTGTTCCATTCAAAGTTTTTACAGGCAGTACATTTTTTAACTCTCCGTCGATAAGAGTGTTTTTCTGTCC
Organism: Treponema sp.; assembly: GCA_016287815.1. GTDB lineage: Bacteria > Spirochaetota > Spirochaetia > Treponematales > Treponemataceae > Treponema_D. The sequence goes on from JAEEWW010000073.1 coordinate 6,547, forward strand.
GTCAGAATCAGCATTACCGTCTTTACCGAACAATTCTTCCATTGTTTCAAGATACAGACGTTTTTTTGTAACAGCCGGAGCAAGTTTATATTCAGCATAAACAGAATTAAAACGGGCAACATCACCCTGTGCCTTGTTTACACGTTCAGAAGCGTAACCTTCTGCAATCTGAACCTGCTGGTCAGCAAGCCCCTGTGCTTTTGGAATCTCAGAATTGTAGGCTTCTTTTCCTTCGTTTATAAAACGGTTCATATCCTGAATTGCCTTGTTTACGTCTTCAAACGCGTCCTGAACACCTTTTGGCGGAACAATGTTCTGAAGTTTTACAGCCGTTACGTTTATGCCAAGTCCAAGTTCCTTAAATTTTGTATTCATGGTTTCGGTTGCAAGATTTTCAATTGTGGTACGTTCCTGTCCCATAATTTCAAGAATTGCGCGGTCACCGACTAAGGCATTTATTGCCGAGCGGGAAATATCGCGGATTGTCTGACGACGTTCTTTTACATTAAAAAGCCATGCTTTAGGATCTACAATCCTATACTGAATAATCCATTCAACATCAACAATATTCAAATCACCGGTAAGCATTGTTGATTCATCTGTAATATCATTTTTATATTCGTTACGAACGCCTGCTTTTACAGTCTGAAAGCCAAACTGTTCTGTCTGTACAACTTTTACAGGAACGTTGTAACTTTTATCAATTCCAAAAGGAAGTTTCATCTGAAGCCCCGGACCAAGAGTCGTGTAATATTTACCGAATCTTGTAATTACGGCCTGTTCTGTTTCGTCAACCTTAAAAAAGCAGCTTCCTGCACCAGCAACAACAAGAATCACTGCAAAAATCAAAATAATTCTTGATGGTTTTGAAAAGAAATTAGCAGAAAACTTTTTTGGATTTACATTTACTTCCATTCATTTCTCCTACGGTTTTCCATCGGAAAACGTTTTTTAATCAGGTCTGTAAGATCGCTTAAAACTTAAAGACGGGCAAAACCTTATGTCTTTCCGCCACTTAAAGCCTATAGTGCAAAATCAAACCTACTAATAAAAGTAATACATTCAGGTCTTAAAGTGCAAGAAAAATAGAGTTGATTTATAAAAAATCTTACACCCTGTTTTCCAGTTCGTACCAGTCAATCTTTCTTGTGATGAACATCAAAAGGACAACTACGACGAACAAGCCGATACTTCCGATAAGCAATGCATAGTCTTCTGCCTGTAAAGTTCCATAAAGGAAAATGTAGGAAATCATCTGAACGCAGCTTACCATTGCGCCCCATTTTATATTCTTGAATATTGAAGAAGCGTAAAAGAAAGTTGCAAGGCAGACGCTTACCGAACAGATTAAGTAGGTTACGTCAAAATGAAGGTGCTCTGAAATTGAAAGCAAAAGCAGATAGAAAACCACATCCGCAAAACCAATCAGACAGTATTGAACAGGATGGATTTTTGTAGAAGAAAATAATTCAGAAATTAAAAGCGCAAGAAACGGAATTATTAAAAACAAAAGTGCATATTTTACGCTGCGTTCTGTTTTTTTATAGGCATCAATAGGAATCATAAAAGAAACGTCAAACGATTCAGGAGAAAACTGATTTTCCGCATACCAGCTTTTAGGATAAACTGTGCTTAATCCTGCTATGCTCCATGCGGCTGTAAAACCGTTTTCGTTTAATTCACGCTCATAAGGAAGCCAGCCGCCTGAAAAACTTGGCGACTTCCAGTCTGAAGCCATTTTTACAAGATTGTTCTGCGCAACAGGACGAATTTTTATATCTTCTCCGCCCTGAAAATCTATTGAACCAGTAAGATTTAAATCTTTTAACTGCGTAAGATTTGAAAGATTATAATAAACAGAAGTTTTGAACGGAGAAATCCAATCGTATTTTATAGGCGAAACAGAAAGCTCCTGTCCGTTAATCTGCAATTTCGGCTGAGATTTTAAATTCTTCGTATTAGAAAATCCCAGAATCAAAACAGCATTCTTTTCTATAATATCGCTCCGCTTTATATCAAAAAAAGAATAGTCGAAATCAGCAAAAGATGCATTTACATTTATCTGTCCGTTAAAAACCGGAACTTTAAAAATGCCGCGAGTAAGATAATAAGGTTTTACAGAAATATCCAGATTGTAATCATCAGGTGCAAAGATTAAATATCTTGTTTCGGTTTCTGTTTTTCTGTTGCCGTCTTTATCAGTTACTTCTTTATTAAAATGATACGGAACACCGATTACCATTCCCTGAATTTCTGTTTTTCCGCCCAGCGGTTCAATTATGGAAGAAACCGCATTGTTCTGATAATACTTTCTGTCAGAAACAAGATTTTTGATGAGCATTACCGGAATTAAAAAAATCAATACGAGTGCAAAAATAAGAATCAATTTAAATGATGTTGCTGAGATTTGTGGTCTATTCATATAGTTAAAACTCCTTCTTTAAGCTGAAGGTTACAAAATTTCGCTTACAGAATTCCATGCAAAGTTTTTAAAATCTGGTTTATATCAACAGGCTTTGAAATATGAGCATTCATTCCGCAATCCAAAGCTTTTTTTACATCTTCTGTAAAAACATTTGCTGTCATTGCAATAATCGGAGTTTCCGCTTTTTTAGAATCAGGCAAACGGCGGATTGCTTTTGAAGCTTCGTAGCCGTCCATTACAGGCATCTGAACATCCATAAAAATTGCATCGAAATAGCCGGCAGTATTTTCTTCTACTTTTTGAACGGCTTCTTTTCCGTTTTCGGCAGTTTCTACAATAAAGCCCTTAGCCTTCAAAATAAGCATTGCGATTTCTCTGTTCATTTCTACATCATCAACAAGAAGAACTCTTTTGCCTTCAAATTCATTTTGAACGGCAGGATTTTTATTGGCAGACTTTCCTGTACCGGACATTTTTTCATAAAGGTCTGCTTCAACTATCGGGAAATTCAATTTTATAACGAATTCCGTACCTTTTCCTTTTTCAGTTTTTACGCTTATTGTTCCGCCCATTAAATCAACAATTTTCTTTGTAATTGCTGTTCCAAGACCAGTTCCTTGAATTCCGCCTGAAACAACCGAACGTTCCCGCTCAAAAGAATTAAAAACTTTTGCCGCAAATTCTGAAGACATTCCGATACCATTATCTTTTATACTGATTACATAATCACCGGATTCTGCTTTTGGCTGAAAAAGTTTTACACAAACACGACCGTTTTCTTCTGTAAACTTGTACGCATTACTTATTAAATTAAGAAGAATTCTATTCAGGCGGTTCTTGTCGCAAAGTACATAAAAGTTTTTTACGGAAGATGTATCAACAATATATTTTATATTCTTATGCATCATCTGAATTTCAAACATATCATAGGCTTCGTCAAAAACAGTTTTAAGATTGCACGGAACAGGTTCAATTTCCATGCGTCCGCTTTCTATACGGCTCATTTCAAGAACATCGTTTATAAGCTCAAGCAGGAACTTACTTGCAAATTCAATTTTATCAAGATAATAATGGATTTTTGCTGCATCCAGATTTTTATCCTGTGCAAGTTTTGTATACCCGATAATTGCATTCATAGGAGTACGCATATCGTGGCTCATATTAGAAAGAAAGGCTGTTTTTGCACGGCTTGATTCTTCCGTACGCATTTTTTCCTTATATATTTTCTTTTCACGCTTAAGCTGATTTGAAAAAATGTTAAAAGAAATATAAAGACACAAGATAAAAAGAATCAGCTGAAGGACAGTATTTTTTAGAATTGACTGCTGTATAGAATTTACCTGAAATTGAATATATTTTTTTTCGCTTTTTTCAAGCGCATCATGCCGCGGAAGGTTATTTACTTCATGCATATCCATATGGAATCTGCTGATATTTTCAATCGTCATTTCTGTCTTTTCGTGAACAATCTGCCGCATCCACATTGTAGAAGAAAAGAAGATTATAAAAAGCATGATAATCCACATACTCGGTGAACGGCCAAAACGATTCTGGTTATCCCCCTGAAACACAAGACGGAAAAGGAAGAATCCTGCAATTCCCCAGATTGCCAGAATCAGATAGGATTCTGTTATAATTGCATTTGTATTCCAGAAAGTTTGAATAAACGGAAAGAAAAATATAACGATAGAAACTACAAAACCTGAAATTCCTGCCCCATAAAGAAACCTGCGTTTTTCTTTTTTTCCGGCTATTACACAGCAAAGTGAAATATATGCATATGTAATACAGGCACAAACAGTACAGACATCATTAAGCCAGCTTAAAATTGTAAGCCCCATAAATGGTGCAAAAATTGAAATTGCAATTACAAAAAAAATAGCATCTGCTTTCTTTCCGCCTTTGTTACGGTTTTTGTGATTTTTAAATAAAACAGGAAAAACTTTGTCTTCAGAAAGAACATTAAAAATATGGCAGCTTAATGAAAAGAAACACAAAAGACTTGTAGAAACTGCGGCAAACATAGAGATTTTTAATATGATAACCCCCGGCCTGCCAAGAATTGCAGAAACAATGTTAAGAGAATTAACATTTTCCACTCCATAAGCAGCATTAGAAGGCATCCTGGCAACAATATTTTGCAGCTGAGGATTTTCTGACAATAAAGGCGAAGATATCAAAGTCATAATCAGGTAAACCAGTCCGCCGCAAATAATTGCAATAGTCATAATCGGCATGGAATATTTTTTAGAAAAATTAAATTTACGCGTACCGAAACATATAACTTCAAATCCTACAAAAGCCCACGGAACATAAGTAACAACATTTAAAATCTGTTTTAAAGGATGTCCGGCATTAACTGAAGATGTAGCAAAAAAAGGTTTAAAACAAGACGAAATGGAAATATTTAAAGAAGAAAGTTTTACTATTAAAAGGACAAAGCAAAGACTAATACCTGTAAACAGGATAAAAGCAAAAATTGTATTTGTCAGGGCTACAATACGTTTATCCAGCTGTGTAAACATCCCGAAAAAAAGAATTACACCAAGAATTACAAGAATTTCTCCAAAGAAAAGATCGTAGCCTGCTACAGTGTAGTAAAATCCCTTTTGGAATGCAGTTCCAAACAGAGAACGGAAAAACAAAATAAAAGCATTTGCATTTGTCCATAGCAAAGAAATATAGGTCATAATAATTGACCATATACACAAAAAAGAATGGTCATAACCAAAAATATCTTTTGCATACGAAAAAATATTACCGGATTTTTCGCAGCGGTTCATAACTGCATGAAAGTTAAATGCGATATTCAAAATAAAAATCATGCCTATTCCTAAAGCTATTGCAGTTCCCGCAGTTCCTGCCAGCGGAAGGAATGAAGCCCCCGGTATGACAAACGAGCCCCATCCGATTATACAACCAAATGAGATTGCCCATGCATTTACCGGCTTTAGATAACGTTTTTCCATATATAATAAATTATATATAGGTTTAAAAAAAAAACTGTCCGGCAGCAAAACCGGACAGCCTTAAAAAAACTCTTTACAAAATCTTTGCTAACTACAGAATGTGCAGATTTTCGCTGTCGAAGTTAAGGTAAGCTGTGTCGCCTACTTCGTACAGTTTGTGCGTGCGCGGATTGTAATCTGTAATCTTGAGCATCTTGCCTGCATAATCAACCTGATAATACTGGTAAGAACCCATGAATGTAGAAAGTGTTACCGTACACTGGAGTTTTCCGCTGTCTGCAAGAGTTACGCTTTCCGGGCGAAGAACGATTTTACATGCGTCGCCTTCAGAAAGTTTTTCAAATGAACTTGATTTGATTTCCGTTCCGTTAACGTCGGCTTTAATTTCACCGTCAGAAACAGAGGTTACTTTACCTTCAAGGAAGTTTACTTCACCGATAAAGTCTGCAACGAATTCACTCTTTGGCTGATAGTATACTTCACGCGGAGTACCCATCTGGGCAATTTTTCCCTTGTTCATAATGATAATCTGGTCAGAAATTGCCATAGCTTCGCTTTGGTCATGGGTTACGTAAACAGCGGTAATTCCAACTGCCTGCTGAATCTTGCGGATTTCCGTGCGCATTGCAACACGAAGTTTTGCATCAATGTGAGAAAGCGGTTCATCAAAGAGCAGAACGCCCGGTTCTACAACAAGCGCACGGGCAAGGGCTACGCGCTGCTGCTGACCGCCAGAAAGCTGGTTAGACATGCGGCTTTCAAGGCCTTCAAGTTCAACAAGCTTAAGCATTTCCATTACGCGCGTATAGATTTCATCCTTCGGCACTTTGCGGATCTTAAGACCGTAAGCAACGTTGTCAAAAACATTGTAATGCGGTAAAAGTGCATAGCTCTGGAAAACCATGGCTGTATCGC
>JAEEWW010000074.1 GCA_016287815.1 Treponema sp.
AATGTTTATAGAAGATGTTGCCCTGCGTACTTATGCAATTAAATATTCTGATGCGCACCGCGAAGAAAGCAGTGAAATCTGGCGTAAGAAAAATTACATAAAGCAGAAGAGCTTTAATGTCAGTGCAGGAAAGGATATAAGAATCTATCAGCTGGGAAAGTGGTTTAATTCTCTTTTTGTGGAAATCATAAAGGCTCGTGCAAAGTTTGAAAAAAAACAGCAGCTTGTGTGGTTTTACCCTACTCTTTCCGGAATGTTTTTTAACTTTGCCCGCAATATTCTGGCCTATGCAATTTTGATTAAAAAAGTTCTTGATGGCTCAATGGATATTGCTACCTTTACTCTTTACCTTGGACTTCTGGAAGGCTTTACTAACTGGATTTATACTCTTTCTCAGCGGTTTAATGATTTGCGAAAGTCAAGCCACGAGTTTAATGATTTGCATGAGTTTTTGAATCTGCCAGAAAGAAACAGAACTTGTGAAGTTGAAAATGAAGCTGAAAACAAAACTGAAAACGAAGTTGCTGCCAAAGAAGATTCAGACAGACTCAATAATCAACCTCCGGAAATTGCTTTCCACAATGTTAGTTTTGCATACCCTGATGTAGAAAAGTCTACTATTAATAATCTTGACTTTACAATTAAGCCGGGCGAAAAAATTGCTCTGGTGGGAAACAACGGTGCCGGTAAGACTACAATTGTAAAATTACTTACAGGCCTTTATCACCAGAGCTCAGGCGACATTCTGGTAAACGGAAAAACAATTGACCAGCTTGGACTTGAAAAGTATCAGGATAATATAAGTGTTCTTTTCCAGGACACAAATCCTCTGGCCTTTACGGTTATGGAAAATGTGTCCGGTGCAGAAGAAGCAGAAACCGATAAAGATAAAATGTGGGCCAGTCTTGAAACTGTCGGCCTTAAAGAAAAAATTGAAAGTCTTGCTCAAAAAGAAATGTCCTACATCACTCAGAACTTTTCGTCAGAGGGAATACTGCTTTCTGGTGGAGAGACTCAAAAGCTTTTATTTGCAAAGGCAATTTATAAAAACGGAAACTTCCTTATTCTTGATGAGCCCACCTCTGCCCTGGACCCGATTGCAGAAAGCAAAATCTACGAAGAATACAACAATCTTGCAAAAGGAAAAACTGCAGTCTTTATTTCGCACAGACTTGCTTCTACAAAGTTCTGTGACCGTATTTTTTTCCTGGAAAACGGCACAATTACAGAAGTTGGCAGCCATGAAGAACTGATGAAAAAAGGCGGCAAGTACAAGGAAATGTTTGACATTCAAAGTCAGTATTATGTTAATTCATAATGCATAATTCATAATTCAGAATTACGAGTGAAGAATTAAGGAAATTGGAGAATAAAATATGAAAAATAATAAAACATCAACTATAAACAAGGTATTAAAGCTAACTCACAGATTACAGCCGGGACATATTACGCTCATCATCATTTCCCGAATAATTAACGTTACAAGTACCTTTATACCAATCGTACTGAGCAGCATAATTCTGGACCAGCTTATTTCTCACGCTCCATTTGAAACTATATTTAAGACAGGAATTATTCTGGTTGTTTCCAGCGGATTTTTGGGAATGGTTTTCTGGGGATTGCAGCATATTCTTACTGTAAACAACTCTGTACTGGCAGAAAAAATTGACCAGATGCTTTGTGGTAAAACCTTTAATCTTGATTATGATATTCTGGAAAAACAGGAAACCCTGGACATGATAAAAAAGGCCGAGGAAGGAATGCAGTCTCGCGGTGATTTTTCAGGCTTTTGTTCTACCTTTGCAGGTTTTATAGAAAATATCATTTCCATTGTTTACAGTATTGTTCTTCTTGTTCCGCTTTTTATTCCAAAGGCTGGAGCGGTAGCCGGGTTCTTACCATCCTTTTTGAATAAGTGGTACAGCTTTGTAATTCTTGTGATTATGCTGGCATTAAGTGTTTTGGTTTCTGCCCTTACAAAAAAGAAGGAAGCTGATATTCAGCAGGATATGTTTGTAAAGAATGTAAGAATAAATCGGGAATACGGTTATCTTTATAATCTGCTTTTTGATTATTCAAATGCAAAGTATATCCGTCTTTATAAAAGCCAGAAGCTGATTGAAAACAGATGCCGGAGTATTGTTAATTTTCTGGAAAGTGAGTTTCAGAAAATGTTTGTTCAAATCAATAAATGCCAGCTCCCGGTATTTTTAGTAAACTGTCTTTTGCAGATAATAAGCTATCTTTTTGTTGGCCTTAAGGCAATCTTCGGCTTTATTACTGTGGGAAGTGCACTTAAATATATTTCTGCATATTCAAATCTTGTAAACGGTGTTTCCAGTATTTTTTATTCGTACATCGAAATCAATATTAAGGCAGAATATCTTTCTTACTTTTATGATTATATGGAGATTGAAAACAAGCAGTATGAAGGAACTATTCCTACCGAAAAGCGCGATGATAACGAGTTTGAAATTGAGTTCCGGGATGTGTCTTTTAAATATCCGAACACAGATAATTTTGTGCTCCGTCATCTAAATCAGAAAATTAAGATTGGTACAAAAACTGCCGTGGTCGGAAAAAATGGTGCGGGTAAAACAACCTTTATAAAACTGCTCTGCCGTCTTTATGAACCAACCGAAGGTCAGATTCTGCTCAACGGTGTTGATATCCGTTATTACGATTACAAGGATTATGCACAATTATTCAGTGTTGTTTTCCAGGACTTTAATCTGTTCTCATTCAGCATTGCAGAAAATGTTGCAGGCGGAAAAGATTTTGAAGAAGCTCGCGTAAAGGATTGTCTGGAACGTTCCGGCTTTGGTGAACGTCTTGCTAAAATGCCAAAGGGAATCAATACAAACATTTATCAGCAGAATGATGAAGGTGTAGAAATCTCCGGCGGTGAAGCTCAGAAAATTGCAATTGCCCGCGCCCTTTACAAGGATGCTCCACTTGTAATTCTTGATGAGCCAACCTCTGCTCTAGACCCAATCAGCGAATACGAAATCTACCAGCATTTTGATTCAATGGTTCAGGACAAAACTTCCATTTACATCAGTCACCGTATGTCTTCCTGCCGTTTCTGCGATAAGATTCTTGTATTCGATGAGGGGCAGATTGTTGAACAGGGAAGCCACGAAGAACTGATGAAAACAAGTGGATTATACAGCGAGCTTTGGAATGCACAGGCTCAGTATTATGCCTAGTGAATGCTTACAGGTAAAAAGCTTACTGGAAAAGGTTCATTAAAACAGCTAGCACACTAAATCAGCTTGCTTGCTCATAAGGTCTGCTTTATCTATAATGACCTTATGAGTCTTAACTGCAACGAAATTAACTTAATTCTTTCCGAGCTGGATCTGGAAGGAGCATTTATTCAGGAAATAATCCAGCCGGGCTTTGACACACTTGCGCTGTATACTTACAAAAATGTTTCTAAAACTGTTTTAATCTGTACCGCACAGAACTCCATACGCATGAACGAAACAAGGCGGAAAATCACTAAGAACGAAAAGCCGCTTCGCTTTATGGAGTTTTTGCGCGCACACATAAAGGGTGCCAGAATTAATTCGTGTGAGCAGATTGGACTGGAGCGAATTGTAAAACTGGAACTTACACGTAACGTTGCACCAGAAGTCCCGAAAAAAAATGCTGTGATAAACTCAATTGTTCTTCCTGGAATGGCTCAGGCTTTTGGTAAAACGGGAGCACTTCCGCAGGCTGTATCAGCAAAGCAGAAACAGGAAGATGAAGCAGAAGAGATTACAGAAAACTATCTTCTATATATAAAGCTCTGGAACAATGCGGCAAACGTAATTCTCTGCGATGAAAACAATGTGATTCTTGAACCGATGTTCCGTCGCCCTGAACGAAAGGAGCTTAAAGGTGAAGTTTATATTCCTCCGGTGCCAGATGAAGAAAAAAGGCAGGAAGCGGAGATTAAGTTTCCGATAAGGGAATGGGCAGGAGACTTTTCAACCTTCAACGAATACATTGACTGGTGGTATTCGGAACACGCAGACAACCTTAGCCGGGAAGCTCTGCTTGAAAAGGCAGAAAAATGGTACAACATCAACCGCTCAAAAAAACAGAATGCACTTGATAATCTTTTGCAGAAACAGGAAAGCTTTAAGAATGCAGATAAGCTGAAGCATCAGGGAGATTTGATTCTTTCTTACGGATATTTGATTGACGGAACTTCGAGGTTTCTTGAGTGCGAAGATTATGAAACAGGTGAAACGGTACGCCTTTTAATTGACCCCGAAAAATCTGCGCAGGAAAACGCCGCCGAGTATTATAAAAATTACAAAAAGGCTGTGAGGGGTGCTGAAGAACTTACAAGTGATATAGAAGCGGCGCGGAAAAATCTTGAAAAGCTTGATGCGCAGTACGAACAGATTAAGAACGAGCAGAACCCTATAAAGATTGAGCAGCTTTTGCGCCGCGATTCCACACCAAAGCAGCAGCAGAAAAAAGCTCATCCTGGTCTGGACTATCTTGTAAACGGCTGGCAGATTTATGTTGGCCGCGATGCAAACGAAAATGATGATCTTCTGCGCCATTACGTGCGCGGTGATGATTTATGGCTCCACACAAGAGATTTCCCGGGCGGCTACGTTTTTGTAAAAGCCCAGAAAGGCAAGACTGTCCCCCTTGAAATCCTTTTAGATGCCGGTAACCTCGCCGTCTACTACTCCAAAGCCCGCAACAACACCAAGGTCGACCTCTACTACACCCATGTCAAATATCTCCGCCGCGCCAAAAACGGCCCCAAGGGTCTGGTCCTCCCAACCCAGGAAAAAAACCTGTGCATTTCGCCGGATAAAGCACGCCTGAACCGGCTGGAAACTTTGCAAAATATATAGAGAGTCCCATAAAAATCGCATTTTCAGGAAAGCATTTTTCTAAATTGTATGTCTTACAGGTATGTGTTATAATTGGACAAAACTAACATTTTTTAGAGGTTCAAAATGAAAAAAATACTTTCAATAACAGCTGTATTATCAGTTCTTGCAATGATTTTAGTTTCCTGTGGAAACGATGATTCAAAAAAGCTTTCTCCTGAAGAACAGTTGAAAAAGACAATGACAAAAACTTTTGTAGACAATTCAAAACTTGTTTCCAGCGGTCTTACCCAATATAAGAACTCTGTTGAATTAAACAGCTATGGAGAAGATTTGACAGTTTCCTTTGAACTTGGAGAACCAATGAAAGCTCTTGCTAATGCAATTATCGCTGAAAACTTTACGGACGTAGATACACAGTGGCTCAAAAATGTACAGGTTTCTCTAAAAACAGCTCTTACTGACAATGCAATGCAGGTTAGTGCTAAAGTTGGTATAAATAATACAGATATTGTTTCTGCAAATGTATTCGAAAACTCTTCTGACTCTACAGTCTATTTAAGTATACCTGAATTGATAAAAAACAATTTTAAGGTTTCTGAAAAAGATTTTGGATTCTCTGCAAAGGAAATGCTTAACAATTATTTAAATCAGGTTTCATTTATGAAAAACATTCCTGAAGAAGCAATTTTTACAGGTTTTATTGAAGAGTTTGTAAATACTTTTGTTTCTTCTTTGGGAACAGTTTCAAAATCAACAGAAGAATTAAAGGCTGGAATGGGAAGCGGAAAAACTGTTGCTGCAAATTACACAGTTCTTTCTGCTAAAATGGATATGGATACAGGTGAGGCTCTTGCAGAATCTATGGAAAACCTTTTTCTGAACAGTACTAATTTCAACGCCATTGCAAACTGGATTGTTCCCATCTTGTCTCAGATGGAAGGCTACAAAATCCGTGTAAAAGATTTTACCGAAGAAGTAGCAGATTCAGTTGCATCTGTATTTGAAGATATCTTCTATAATGATGATGTAACCGTAAAACTTTATGTAGATTCACAATCCAGCATGGCTGGCTGCCGTATTGATATTGGTGAAGAAGGTGTAATTCTTGCCATTATGCCTCAGGATAAGAAAAACTTTGGTTACACATTTGCCGTTGCTGAATATGCTCCAAATCTGAGCATTGAAAATATTGCAACATCAGCTATGGCAGCAATCAATGGTTACGGAACTTACGTTGGCGGCAAAATGACAGGTGACTTTAAGGTTTATTCTGAAGGAGAAGAACTTGTAACATTCGGAACAAAAGATTTAGATATAACAAGCTTAAAGTCTGCAAAAGTAAACGGTTCTATTTCCATTCATCCAAAATCAGAAATTAACAATATGGCAAAGGATATGATTGAAGATGAATTAAATGTAGCAGGAAGCGCTCTTGCATTTGTAGATAATCTTGATCTTTCATTCGTTGTTACACAGAAAGATTATACATCAGCTGATACAAAAATTATTTTTTCAAACGGTAATACTGATTTGCTCTCTATGTCTATTAGTAACGCTGTTTCAAAACCTAAATCTATTGCTATACCAACAACAGATATTTTTGAACTGAACGAAGACTCTCTGTATGATTATGAAAAGATTTTGAAAGAAATTGATACATCTGTAATTATCTCAAATCTTAAGAAAGCAAATGTTGCTCCAGAATATATCAAACCTCTTGAATCTGTTACAACCGACATGCTTGATTCACTTGTAGAAGATTTCCTTTTTTAATTTACAGTTATGACGGTTGAAGTTTGTTCTCTGTGCAAGTCTTATAAAAAAAGACTTGTACTCAATAATCTGTCGCTTACGGCACAATCCGGTCAGATTATAGGAGTGGTTGGCGGTAATGGAAGCGGAAAATCTACCCTGCTTTCCATTCTTGCCGGTGCATGCCGCGCAGATTCGGGTACATTTCTTCTTGACGGAACAGATTTATTTAACAACAAAAAATTACTCTCCTCTGCTGTAGGTTATGTTCCTCAGAACACAATTCTATTTGAAGAACTCTCTGGAAGGGATAATCTACGGCTCTGGTATTCAAAACAGGAACTGGAAAAAGCCTTATGCTCAAATGGCATTCTTTCTCTTCTAGACTTACAGCCTTTTATGAATAAAACTGTTTCTAAGATGTCTGGCGGTATGAAAAAAAGGATGTCCATTGCCTGTGCAGTTGCTCACAATCCTTCCATACTGTTACTTGACGAACCTTCCAGTGCTCTTGATCTTGCCTGCAAGGAAAAACTTTATGACTGGTACAAACAGTTTGTTTCTAACGGTGGAATTATTATTCTTGCAACGCATGATGTTCAGGAACTTGAGCTTTGCACCAAAACCTTTGTCCTAAAAAACAAGGCTATTTTTCCATATAATTATTCAGGTGATGTCCGGGAACTAATCCAATTTTTTGAGCAGGATGGTTTATAGATGCCAGCTTTTTTCCGTCTGCTCAAGTGTCATTTAAAAAGATTTTTTTCAGCTTCCGCCGGTATTCTTGTTTTTTCAATAGCATTTTTTGCAGTTCTTGCATTTATTGCAGCTGTTTTTACAAAAAACATGAGCTTTTCAGGAACGCGCGAAAAACTGAAAATTGGTATTGTAGGTGATATTTCAATCCCCTATTTTGATGCAGGTATTTCAACGCTAAAATATCTTGATTCCTCAAACCAATTTGTAGAAATCATCACTGTAGATGAAGATGAAGCTGCTTCACTTATGAACAAGGGAAAGCTTTCTGCCTATATAATAATTCCTGATGGATTTATAGAAGCTGTAGAAAACGGCTCAAACGACAGGCAGGTTACTTATGTTACTGCTGCAGGTGCACAGGGAATTGAAAGCATTTTCAAGGAGCATATTGCTGATATTGTTTCTACCTTACTCGTAAATGCTCAGGCTGGAATCTTTGCAATGGAAAATCTTGCCGTAGAAAATGGACAGCGTCATTCACTTTATGATTACAATTATGAAATGAATATGAAGTATATAAAGTGGGCCCTGGATAGAAAAAACTTTATACGTCTGCAGGAAGTTCCGCTTTCGAATGGAGTGGGCATTTACGGTTATTATCTTTGTGCTGTAATCTGTTCCTTTATTGTTTTTTTCAGCATTGGCTGTCTTTTTCTTTTTACCGGAAAAAACAATGACCGTTATAAGTTTTTTTCATCAAAAGGGCATTCTGCTTTTTCTCAAGTCATGGCAGAATATTTTGCCTATCTGCTTTTACTTTTATTCTGCCTGTCAGTTGTTTTTATACTCATTTTGATTTTTGTACTTTCCGGGAAATTATCACTTTCTGAATGGCGCTTTACAGGTAATGCTTCAGGCATAATCAATCTGTTTTTTACAACAATTCCTGTGTGCTTAATGTTTACTGCAATGCAGATTATGCTTTTTGAAGCCGTCAATCAGACTGTAGCAGCAATTCTCCTGCAGTTTATTACAGGCTTTTTTATCAGCTTTACAGGCGGCTGCTTCTATCCTTTAGATTTTTTCCCAGATTTTATACGCAGCGCAGGCAGCATACTTCCAGCAGGACAAGCTCTTCTTCTTTTAGATTCATCGCTGGCAGGAAAATTAAACAACACTTCTCTTTTTATATGCCTTGCATATGCAATTGTGTTTTTTATAGCGACTGTTTTGCTAAGATGTCTGCACATTAAAGGAGAAGATGTCGAATGAAAAACAACCGAATGAAAAACAACAGAATGATAACTAACAGCAGTTTTTTACTTCTCCAAAAACGTTTTCTCAAAAAGACAAGTTTTATCATAATCCTGTGTCTGGTAATTCCTGTTGTAATTTTTTTCAGGATTGGTTCAAGACAAAAAAGTGGAATGCTTACAGTTGCACTGGCTGCTTCAAATGCTACAGTTTCATCTGATTCTGTTCAGCAGATAATGACACAACTGGAAGAAACTGTTTCTGGAATCAGTTTTATTAAGTGCGCATCGGAGGAACAGGCACAAGAACTTTTAGACCATAAAAAAGCAGATGCTGCCTGGATTTTTGATTCGGATTTTGATGAACGCATTGAAAAAGCAGGAAAAAGAGGAAGTGTACTTCCTGTTGTAACTGTAATTCAAGGTGAAGATACCGTTTTTCTTGCCTATATCAGAGAAATCCTTTGCAGTAAGATTTTTCCATATTTTTCTTATGCAGCATATAAGGCTTATATTCTGGAACGAATGCCTTCTGTAACTGATAAAGAGCTTTTTTTTCAGTATTCAAGATTTTCTTCTCTCCCAAAGCTTTTTAATCATCAAACTGAAGGAATTCAAAATGTATCACAATCTTATCTTATGTCTCCGCTGAGAGGAATGCTCGCTCTCTGGCTTTTAATGTGTGCCTTTGCGGCAACACTTTATTTTATGCAGGATTCACAAAGAGGGTCTTTTGTATGGTTCAACAACAATCAATCACTTTTCTTTTTCCTTAAAATAACCTTTATTCCATTATTTGACTGTGCACTGATTATGTTTCTGGCTATTCTAACCGGCGGAATTTTCAATTCTTTTCTGCTTGAAATCTTTTCTCTTTTACTTCTTGTTCTTTCATCAATCCTGTTTGCAAACCTTCTCCGAATAATTACAGTGAAAAATTATATTTTCTGTGCAGCTATTCCAATAATTATTCTTGTTACACTTGTTCTCTGCCCTATTTTCCTGAAGGTTAATTCCTTCCGTCCTATTCAACTGCTTCTGCCTGTTTTCTACTATTTAAATTCTGTATATTCACTTTATTATCTTTTTCTTTTCTCTATGTATACGATAATCCTGTTCATTCTCAATAAAATATTAATGACAAAATATTAATGACGATTTTGCAAATATAGTGTATAATTTAGGGGTGAAAATTTCTAATTTTGCTGACATCAAAGCAGTTGCGTTCGACATCGACGGCACACTCTACGAAAACTGGAAGCTTAACTGCCGAATCTTTCCGCACTTTTTTGCACACTTGTTTTTCTTCAGCTGCTACGGACTGGTTCGTGTAGAACTGCGAAAACAGGAGCAGATTCCTGATTTTTACAGGGTTCAGGCTGAGTTGATGGCAAAAAAAATGAAATGCACGCCGGAAAAGGCACAGAAAAAGCTGGACGACATTGTTTACTACGGTCTGCGCAAATATTTTCCGCGTTTTTCTCCTGCAAAAGGGACAGAAAAGCTGATAAAAAGGCTTAAAGAAAACGGAGTGAAAATTGTTTTTCTCTCTGATTTTCCACCTGAGCAGAAAGGAGAAATCTGGGGCTTGAAAAAGTACTGTGACTTGTGCTTTTCTACCGAAGAATACGGAGCGTTAAAACCGTCTCCTGTTGCGTTCTTCAAAATGGCAGAACAGCTCGGCATTCAAAAGGAAGAAATCCTCTATGTCGGAAACAATCACAAGTATGATGTAATAGGTCCTAAGAAAATCGGGATGAAGGCAGCCTGGTTTGTATCGCCGCTGAAGGGGAAACTCGGCAAAAAATCAAAGGCAGCTGACTTTATCTTCTGGAAATATTCACAACTGGAAAGTTTTATTTTTGACGGTAATGATTAAAGCTGTCTGAAAAAGTCTAATAAAATGGGTGGGGAATTAAAAAGTGGAAATCGTAATCTCAATTCTAATCGCTTCTGTAATATCTTTAGGTATTTCTATTTATTTTCATGAAGTAGACAAAAGAAAAAATGCCATGGATAAAGTAAGGCATTATGCTGATAAACGAGAAGAAGATCTTAACAAGCTCTTCAAAAAACTTGAGCATGACTTTACTATTCTTGTTACAGAGTTCGATTCTCGACAGTCACAGGCTAATGCGGCTGTAAAGCTTCTTTCACAGGAACATGATGAATTCCAGGAAAAAATCAAGCTTCTCTCTCAGTATATGCAAAACGTAGACAATATAGGTGCGCAGATAAATAATTATTCCCGCGTATTGAATGACCTTTACGATATGACAGGTCAGGTTGAAGAAAACCTTAAGCGCATTCAGAAAGAAAGTACAATCGTAAATAATCTTACAAACACTCTTAATAAACAGCAGCACACAATCGACACAATTGAAAAACGAATCCCTGAGATTTCAGATAAGTTTACAACCTACAATGGAAAACAGCTCGAAGCCGTTGCCTCTACCCTTCTTGATGAATACAAAGCTTATGCAGACAGTCTTGCAGCCGCAATTCAAGCTTCAAAAGCAAATGCAGAAAAAGCACTTGAACAGACAAAGCAGGAAATCCAGAATATGTACACAGAAGCTGCACAGAGAGCAGATACTCTGGAAAATACAGCTTTTGAACACTTAAGCCAGAAGGCAACAGAACGTTCAGATAATTACATAAAAGAATTGAACGAAAAGTTCACCCTGCTTGCTGCAATGCTCGGTTCACGCACAAATGAATCTAATAAGAAAATTGATGAAGAATTCTCTAAGGTAAGTCAGAACCTTAATGACAAATCTGCCGAAATCATTCAAACCTACGATGACAAATTCAAAAAGCAGTCTGAATCATTATCAGAAAGCTACACTGCAAAGGTTAAGACAATTCACGACAAATACAGCCAGCAGCTTGATTCAGTTTCCAACAAAAACGACGGAATTATTGCCAAGTTTGAAGAAAAGTTCACCGACGATTATACTAAAATCTCTCAGAAATACGAAACCCAGATTGCCACAATCACAGAACGCAACGACAAGGATTACACAGCTCTCGAAGAAAAGTTCAACTCGGATTATCAGAACTTTGTACAGAATTACAACAAAGCCTTTGAAAATGCAACTGCAATCAACAACAAAAAAATCAACGATTTCAATACAAACTTTGTTGCAGAACACACAAAGCTCCAGCAGGAATATGAAGCTGCAATTTCTCAGCTTTCAGAAGCAAGCACAGGCAAGCTCACCGGAATTGAAAGCAGAATAATGGATGAAATTACAGCCTTTGAAAGCAGCTGCCAGGATAAAATCAATTCCATCAACATCAACTGCACAAATCAGATTGACCAGCTTCAGAATGCTTATGATTCACAGTTCAATCAGATTCAGGGAACTTATAATCAGCAGATTGATGAGCTCCGTAATGATTGCGAAGGAAAAGTTTCTGAGCTTAAAAACGATTACAACTCACAGCTGGACGGAATTGAAAACGATTACACAAATCAGCTTGGAAAAATCAAGAGCCTCTGCAACAATCAGATGGAAGAAATCAAAAACAACTGCATTGAACGCCTTACCCAGTTCAAGAGTGATTACACCACAGAAATTGCACAGGCACGCCAGGATTACGAAGAACAGGTTACCGCCCTCAAGGATGATTATTCAGAGCAGTTCTCTAAGTTCGAAGGCAATTATGCAGATAACTTTGAAGTTTTCAAAAACAGCTATGCTTCTCAGTTCTCTAAGCTTCAGAACGATTACAACACACAGCTTTCTTCAATCAAACAGGATTATTCAAGTCAGATAACACAGATTAAGGACAACTGTTCTAATCAGTTCTCGGAAATACGCAAGGACTATTCTTCACAAATCTCACAGATAAAAGAAGATTGTTCTAACCAGATGCAGTCCCTTAAAGATTCTTACGAAAGTGAAATTACTCAAATCAGGGAAGACTGTACAACCCAGGTTTCTTCCATAAAAGAAGATTACAGCACAAAAATCGGTTCAACAAAAAAAGAATATGCAGGATTATTTGCACAGTTCCGTACAGGTTATACAAGCATTTTTGAGCAGATAAAAAATGATTACACAAATAAAATCACACAGCTTAAAGAAGATTATTCTTCACAGCTTTCTGATTTGACTGCAACCTTTAATCAGAAAATTGACGACTTTAATTCTGATCTTTCTAAGATTGAAGGTGAATGTTCCAACAGAGCAGAAAAACTCGAAAGTCAGCTCAGCGCAATTTCTGAAAGTTACATCACAGAAGAAAAGAGCTTAAACTCTGTAT
>JAEEWW010000158.1 GCA_016287815.1 Treponema sp.
AGGCTTATACTTATGCCGCCCAGACAGTTTATGGCTCAGCAAAAATGGTTTTGGAAAGTGGAAAACATCCGGCCGTATTAAAGGATATGGTTTGTTCGCCAGCAGGAACTACGATAGAAGGTGTTGCAACACTTGAAAACATGGGATTCCGCAGTGCGGTTATAGAAGCCGTAACAGTTGCCTGCGAAAAATCCGTGAGCCTCGGCAAAAAATAAAATGGCTGGATTTTAGCCGTTTTAAAAAAGCGTTACAGCAAAGTGTTATAGAAAATCCTGTAAATAAAATTCTGTGCAATCGTGAAAAATAATTAATTCAGGATATAATTTTTAATAGGCATAAAAAAAGCCCCGGTCACTAGCCGAGGCTCACTTTTATAAATGCCTATTTTATCTGCTAAGCCCCGTCCAGTTCAGGATGGGGTTTGTTTTAAATAATATTTTTAACGTGGTTAGTATACTCTAAGATTTTTTTTTGTCAAATGGTAAGGCGGCTTGCTGTAAAAAAAAAGTAGTAATCAGAAAATTAGAAATTTTAGAAATAAATAACTGTATATGGTGAAATTTCTGTAAAGCCTAAGTTTTTATATAAGTTCAAGGCTTTCTGGTTTTTTATATTAACAAACAGTACAGGATTTTTTTCTTTGTTTCTTAAATAGTTGAAAAGAGCTTTTAATGTTGCTTTGCAAAATCCCTGTCTTCTGAATTCTGGTAAAGTATAAATTCCGCCGATAAGTGCAAAATTCCAGGATTCTGCGGAGTATGCTGCCATGGAAATTATTTTATTGTTTTTTTCTGCGGCAAAAATGCCAAAGTTTTTAATTATTTTTGAAAGATATAATGAAAAAACAGCCGGTTCAGGTAATCTATCGTTGAAAAAAACTTCTTCTTTCTGGTATGCAAGTTCCAGAGGCAGCAGGCATTGAATACTTTCTTCGCTACACTTTTTTACAGTGTAATCAGGAGTATCTGCTATAAAATTATTCAAAGATTTATTCATTAACAGATAATTATTAACATGCACAGGATTTTTTCCTGTGTGTTTTTTTATCCATTCAAGAAGCAGTAAAGACCCTTTTTCTTCGCCGTTTATACAGAATAATTTCTGTTTAGAAATTATTTTTGCCAAACTTTGTTCTGCTTCAATAATCAGCTCTGGATTTGGAATGCAGTGCAGGATATTTCCGCCTGTAGAAATAGCAATAACAGCCAGAATATCAGTATCTTTTACAAAATAAACAGAATATTTGGAATCGCTGAGGCTTTGTATAAGTGAAATGCAGATTTTTTCATGTTGTTTTAAAAAGCAATCTACCTGTTCGATTTCCGTACTGTTCGCATTTTGCAAGGGGGTAAAGCTTTTAAAAGATGAAAAACTCATAATGCCTGCAACGGTAACGGTTTAGAGAAGTAGAATCCCTGAATAAAGTCACAGTTGAGTTCATTTAAAAGGTCAAACTGTTCTTTGGTTTCAACACCTTCAGCAATAACTTCCATGTGAAGGCCGTGTGCCATGTTGATTATTGTTTTGACGATATTAAGTCCGGTTTTATCTTTTGGCAAAGGATCAACGAAAGATTTATCAATTTTTAATAAATCAAACGGGAGAAGCCTTAAATAATTGAACGATGAATATCCTGTTCCAAAATCATCAAGAGCAATCTTAATTCCGAGTCTGTGAATTTCATTAAGTTTTTCAATTACCATATCTGCAGAATACATAATTACAGATTCTGTAATTTCAAGTTCTAGCTTGTTTGGCGGAATCCCTGTAAGTTCAACTGTTTCCTTTAAAAAATCAATAAAATCTGGCGATCGGAACTGAAGGGTGGAAACGTTAACGCAAAGAATTGGCGCTTTCTTTATATCATGTACAGTCTTTAAAAACTGCTTGATACTTTCGCGCATTACCCATTTTCCGTATGTTACAATATCGCCGTTTTTTTCCAACGTAGGAATAAAAAGTGTAGGGCTTATCTGACCAAAGTTTTTATATTTAAAACGCGAAAGAACTTCGTATCCGCGAAGCTGCTGATTTTTTGAAATAAACTGAGGCTGAAAAACCAGATAAAACTGAGATGGATCTTCGGGGATTTCAGCAGGCGAAACATTCTGTGCAGGAGTGGCTTGAACAGGATCCAGCTCTTCTACTTCTTCTATGCCTAATTCCAGTTCATCAACTATGGCATGTAAATCTGTTTCAAGTTGTAAGGCAATTTTTATGTTTTCGTCAAATATTACCGTACAGTTTTTACCTTTCTCTTTTGCCTTGTAAAGAGCCATGTCAGCGAAGCGAAGAATTTCTG
>JAEEWW010000075.1 GCA_016287815.1 Treponema sp.
GTCCTTAAATTAAAAAATTCCGGTCTAAGCCTGCAGCGCTACATAATCGAAATAGCGGTTTCTGTCTTTCTGGCAATTTTTCTTATCATGGTACCAGGCAAAATCGGACTGATGTTTGTACGCCTATTAGGGCTTGCATTAATAGGCTGCGGCGTTGTTTTGGGAATCGTTTTTGTCAAGAATAAAGGAATCATTATAGAACCTGATTCTATAGAAGATATTGACGATTTAGAAAACGAAACGGACTACGGAGAAGACGAAGAGTAAATTATTTTGCTTTTGCCTGAGCCTGCTGTTGTGCAATACGCCTTAAATTTGCCCTGAAAAGTTTATCCTGGTCATCGCGAAGCGGAACAGTAAACAAAGGACCGCCATCATCCGGCGAAATTCTATAAAACTTAAACGGCTCACTCTTGTATGCAGGACTTTCTTCATCATTAATCCACCAGTCAAGAACGGCTGCAATACACAAAGTATATTTAATAAGATTTGCATTTGTTGCCGTCATCCCTTCGCCAGTGCGCTTTGCAACCAGCAGAATATCCAGACGGTCAGAAATAACATTCTTAATATCAAATGAATAATGTTCCCACGGATTCTGAACTCCAGAAATTGCAGAATTTACGTGTTTTTTTGTTGAATCAATGGCTTTTGCAATTTCACTGAAAAAATCTACTATAAAACCTGTGCGTAAGAATAATGAACGATACTGGCTGTTATGTTCCGGGCGCTCAAGTACAAGTTTATCAAAAGTATAATGCGGAAGGAAATAATAGCGAATCATCCAGAACAGTTTGTTCTGTAAAGTTTTTCCATACTGAGTATGCTCAAATTCCCGTTTTGTATACTGTTCATTAACAAAATCACGAAGAATCTGTCCGTAAGTTTTGTCAAACAAAACTTCACGGTAAACTGACCATTCGTTTAAAACCGTAGCGATTGAATCCTGCTGTTTCCTGTCTGAAGCATCTGTATCGTAAACAAATGTTATGTTGCGGCAGCCCTGGAATAAATCTTCAAGAATCCTAAGAAGAATTACTATCAGCTGAAGCGGATTTTGCGGTGAAAGAAGGTTAAATCCGTCCGGAAAATCATACAACGGTTCAAAATACGGGTAAAAGTCAGGATAAGATTCAAGTTTTGAAAAACCTGCCTGAGGAAACAGAGTTTCAAGAATTTTTATACCGGCTTTAACAAGTTCATCGCGGCGCTTCTTTTTAATAATAGCTTCCTTCTTGCGTTCTTCCTCTTCCGGGTCTACTTCCTGCTCTTCTTCAAAAGAATCATCCTGACTTTCGGCGACAGCTTTATCTTCAGGACTAACTTCAATTACCGGCAAAAGAACATCAAAGCGGGATTTTTCTGTAAACTTAAGGATATCTGTTCCACGGCGATTGAAAAAAACATCGTAGTCTATAAAAGGACCGCCAATCATAGCGTAAAGCAAAGGATAAAGCCCTTTTATGATGTTGCCATAAATATAAGTCCATTCATGGGCTGCATCTTTAATTGTATTTGCAATTACCGTCCTTTTTGTATCCGGATAAGACAAAAGATTTTCATAAATCTCTTTTAAAAGACCTGTTACACGGCGTTCGCCAAGGAAAAGAACCTGAACAAGTAGTGCGTAAATTGATTTTATAAACGGCCCCATATCCGAAATCTGGACATGAAACCCTTTCCGCTTAAATTCTGAATATGCAAGACTTAACTTGCCCAAGTCCCAGGAAGTAACCTTCCTTAAAAAGCGGAAAGGCAGGGCATCTTCATTTTTTACACGATTCTGAAAAGAAACAGGCGAAAGCGTTACAAGAGTTTTTAAAAGCGTAACAAAAGCTTCCAGGTGACTTAAATGATGGGAAAGCGTGCTTTTAACAAAATACTTATCAAGCCGCATCATTCCGTCTTTTTGTAAAAGCCTTACAAAGTTAAAAAATCCATAGTCAGGCTTCATCCTGTATTCAGGAGACATCATCACCCTATCAAGTTGTGCCCAGTCTGCAGGAGAAATATTTTTTACGTCAAAGGACTTTTTTGAGCCGGCGGCGTTTTTAGGAGCCTCCGGAGCTGCGTTTGCAGAAGCCATTGCGGCTGCCTGAGAAGCCGTCATCTGTTTAACAGGGCCTACAGAAGCAGCAGCACCGCCGCCGGCCGGGGCTTTTGCATAGGTTTTAGGAGCAGTAGAAGCCGGTGGTGTATAGCGTTCCTGAAGGATTTCTCCGCCAAGAACTTTCATCATGTGGGCAGCTTCTTCTTTGTTTATCTGACCAATATTTCTTCGGGTCTGTTCCAGTGAACCGGGTTCAAGGAATTTTTTGCCTTCAGCCATAAACTCTCCTAAAATATACTATAAAAAAATCTCAATAAAAGAAAAGCAAAAACTTTATTAAAGCCGTAGCATCGTGCTTTGTACAATTCCATGCAACCCGCGAACAGGAATACTTTCTCCATTTTTGTCCAGCAAAGTTCCGTCAAAAGTTCCAAAGATTGTATGGTAAACCGTTCTGAATACAAGTGTATTCATTTTCCGCAGATTGTCAGAAACAGGAGTAAAGGTTAAATCCACCATATTTTCTGTATCCTGAATATTCCATGTTTTGTTTACGCCAAAAGCATGTGTTACAAAAACCTGCGGAAGTGGTGTTATTTCATTATCGACAAATAACGCATTAGAATTACATGCATTTGTATCATTTGCATCAAAAGAACTTGTTGCAAGCCAAAAGATGATTTTATGACCGTCAACATTGCCGGTTGCCGTTAAACTGTTAAATTTTGCATGAAGCTTGTAGTAACTGCGGTTTATGCTCAATATGGCTGAACCGTCGGTTGGCTCCATATAGTTAGATTCACTGCCTTTTATTGTGGAAATTGAACCATGAATAGGAAAGTTACACAGCCATGTTGCAGAACAGCGTCTTGAAGTTGGCGCCGGCATAACGGAAATATAATCATTAGGCTTTTCTGTAATGCCTGAAAAACGCGCCTTTGTTGTAGGGCGCAAAACATCGCCTTTTAAATTGAATAAAATAGAAAACCTGTTTTTTGCCCTGTCCCAGCTTATGCGCAGATAGCGCGACTTTTTAAAGCTTACGGCAATTCCTTTTATAAGGTTATTCGGAATAAGACGCTTTCTTGGGCCTGTAAAAGTTCTATAGGCATATTTTATATTTGTTTTTTTATTCCAATAAATTACTTCAACATAACCGAAAATTTTTGAATCAAATAAGGC
The DNA here is from genome assembly GCA_016287815.1 of Treponema sp. Classification (GTDB taxonomy): domain Bacteria; phylum Spirochaetota; class Spirochaetia; order Treponematales; family Treponemataceae; genus Treponema_D. The sequence continues at coordinate 3,233 of JAEEWW010000075.1, forward strand.
AACCTGACCAATATAATCACCGGCGGTAAAATCAAGAATAAGCTGACTGCGTATTGCAATGTTTGTTAAAATCGGCGGCAGCGGAATTACTCCAAACGGAGTTTTTACGCCTTTTATATCCAGATGAGAAGGAACTCCGATATATGTTCCAAAAAGTGGCCGGCCATTTTTTATAAGTTTTTTTGGCGGAGCAGAAACTTTTCTACAATACAAAGTAACCTCTTGCTGGCAATCAATTCTTGCAAAAAGCGGATTACCAATTATCTTCTAATTAGCTTATAAGTATATCCGAATAATAAAAAATCTGCAAACCTCAGGGATTTTTGGTCGAATTACAGGCACACCACTATGCGGTCGAACAGCATGTGCCGTAACGGCAGGCTTGCCGAAATTAAGTGCCGTAAGGCGGACTTTCTTTTTAAAAATCCTTATAAAACTAAAATATCATAGTAAAAGCGTTCTGTTTTTTATAAAGCCGTTCTAATTATAGAAGATTCGTTCAAAATAATACAAAATTTTACAAAAGCAAACTTGAAAAAATCGCCCTAACGGTATAACCTATATATTGGTTTATTGTGATTAAGACTTCTCTGGAACCCGCAGAAAAGTGAGTTTTTTGAGATATCGTCACTATAAAATAATTAAGAAAGTTCAAAAGGCTAGTGTTTTTTGAACCGATTCTGAAAAACTTATCCATATTTATTTTTTCTAGGAGGGCATTATGTCCAGAAAAAAGCAGTCAATGGACGGTAACCAGGCAGCTGCTCATGTCGCTTACGCGTTCACTGAAGTTGCGGGAATCTATCCTATTACTCCATCTTCCCCGATGGCAGACTTTGTTGACCAGTGGTCAGCAAATGGCCAAAAAAATATCTTTGGAACAAAGACCAAGGTTATTGAAATGCAGTCTGAAGCAGGTGCTTCAGGTACAGTTCATGGTTCTCTCGCAGCAGGTGCTTTAACAACAACCTTTACAGCTTCTCAGGGTCTTCTCCTGATGATTCCAAATATGTACAAAATTGCAGCTGAACAGCTTCCAACTGTTTTCCACGTTTCAGCACGTACAGTTGCAACTCAGTCATTAAATATTTTCGGAGATCATTCAGACGTTTACGCTTGTCGTCAGACAGGTTTTGCAATGCTCGCAGAAAGCAGCCCGCAGGAAGTTATGGACTTAGCTCCTGTAGCTCACCTTGCAGCTATTGAAGGCAAAGTTCCATTCCTTAACTTCTTTGATGGTTTCCGTACATCTCACGAAATTCAGAAAATTGAATTGTGGGACTATGCAGATCTTAAAGAAATGTGCAACATGGATGCAGTAAAAGCATTCCGTGAACATGCACTTAATCCTGAACACCCGGCAATGCGCGGTTCACACGAAAACGGAGACGTTTTCTTCCAGCACCGCGAAGCATGTAACTCTGTTTACGATGCACTTCCGGAAGTTGTTCGCAAGTACATGGCAAAAATCAATGTTAAACTTGGAACAAACTATGACCTGTTCAACTACTACGGAGCAGATGATGCTGACCGCGTAATCGTTGCAATGGGTTCTCTCTGCGATGTTGCAGAAGAAGTTATCGATTACCTTACAAAGAAAGGCGAAAAAGTCGGACTTATCAAAGTACGTCTGTACCGCCCATGGGTAAAAGATGCATTCCTTAAAGTATTGCCAAAGACATGCAAAAAACTTGCAGTTCTTGACCGTACAAAGGAACCAGGTTCTCTTGGTGAACCACTTTACCTTGATGTTGCAACAACATTGCACGAAGCAGGACTTAACAACGTTGTTCTTTGCGGCGGACGCTATGGTCTTGGTTCAAAAGATACTCCACCAAGCTCTGTATTTGCTATCTATAAAGAACTTGAAAAAGCAAATCCAAAACCACGCTTTACAGTTGGTATCGTTGATGATGTTACTAACCTTTCATTACCGGAAGTTAAACCGGCTCCAATCACATCTGCTGAAGGTACAGTAGAATGTAAGTTCTGGGGTATTGGTGGTGACGGTACTGTTGGTGCTAACAAAGACTCAACAAAGATTATTGGTGACCACACAGACAAGTTCATTCAGGCTTACTTCCAGTATGACTCAAAGAAAACTGGCGGTATCACAATTTCTCACCTGCGCTTTGGTGACAAACCAATCAAATCACCTTACTACATCAACCAGGCTGACCTTGTAGCTTGTCACAACCAGTCATATATCATCAAAGGATATAAGATGGTTCAGGACGTTAAGAAAGGCGGTACATTCCTTATTAACTGTCAGTGGTCAGATGAAGAACTTGACAAGCACTTACCTGCAGAAGCAAAGAAATACATTGCAGAAAACAACATCACTGTTTACACAATCGATGCAGTAGACATTGCTACAAAGATTGGTCTTGGAAAACGTACATCTACAGTTCTCCAGTCTGCATTCTTCAAACTTGCTAACGTTCTTCCTGCAGAAGAAGCTATCAAGTACATGAAAGAAAAGGTTGTAGCTAAGTTCTCTAAGAAAGGACAGGACATCGTAGACATGAACTGTCAGGCTATCGACCAGGGTGCAGGTGCATTGCACAAGGTTGAAGTTCCGGCTTCTTGGAAGAACCCGGCAGCTGATGCTAAGAAACCAGCTCTTCAGGGAGAAAAGAAGACTGTTGCAATGGTAGAAAAACTTATGAACCCGATCGCCCTTATGGACGGAGATTCATTGCCAGTTTCTGCATTCAAAGATTGCGCAGACGGTCAGTTTGAACTTGGTGCTTCAGCTTACGAAAAACGCGGTACGGCAGTTATGGTTCCACAGTGGGATGCTGCAAAATGTATTCAGTGTAACAACTGTGCATTCGTATGTTCACACGCAACAATCCGCCCGTACCTGCTCAGCGATGCAGAAGTTAAAGCAGCACCGGCTGGCCTTACAGCTGTTGATACAAAGCCAAAGCCAACACAGTACAAATATACAATGAGCGTTTCACCGCTTGACTGTATGGGTTGTGGTGAATGTGTAACTGTATGTCCTACAAAGGCAATTTCTATGGTTCCACAGGAATCTCGCCTTGAAGAACAGCCGGTTTGGAACTACCTTGTTGCAAATGTTTCAAAGAAAGCAGACGCAGGAATGGACGACCTTTCTCCAAAAGGCAGCCAGTTCAACCAGCCGCTTCTTGAATTCTCTGGTTCTTGTGCAGGTTGTGCAGAAACTTCTTATGCACGCTTGATTACTCAGCTCTTTGGCGAACACATGTACATTTCTAACGCTACAGGATGTTCTTCAATCTGGGGTGGACCAGCCGCAACATGTCCTTACACAATCAACAAAGATTCTAAGAAAGGTCCGGCATGGGCTAACTCATTGTTCGAAGACAACGCTGAACACGGCTTCGGAATGGCAATGGGACAGAAATATATCCGTGACAATTTGATTGCTCAGCTTGAAGAATTGAACGCTAACGCTTCAGCTTCTCTCAAAGATGCAATTGCTAAGTTCATGGAAACAAAAGATAAGACACGCGAAAACTCAGAGCCAACAAAAGTTCTTATTGCAGAACTTGAAAAAGACGGTTCAGCTGCTGCTAAAGCTATCCTTGAAAAGAAAGATTATCTTTCTAAGAAATCTATCTGGATCATGGGTGGTGACGGATGGGCTTACGATATCGGCTTCGGCGGTCTTGACCACGTACTTGCTTCTGGCGAAAACGTTAATGTTATGGTATTCGATACAGAAATGTACTCTAATACTGGTGGACAGGCTTCTAAGGCTTCAAACATCGGAGAAATCTGTCAGTTCGCTGCAGCTGGTAAGGAAGTTGGCAAGAAATCACTTGCTGAAATCGCTATGAGCTATGGATACGTTTACGTAGCACAGATTGCTCTTGGTGCTAACCCTGCACAGGCAATTAAAGCTATTGCAGAAGCAGAAGCATACAATGGTCCTTCATTGATTATTGGTTATGCTCCTTGTGAACTTCACGGAGTTAAGGGCGGTATGAACCACTGTCAGGACGAAATGAAGGCTGCTGTAAAGGCTGGCTACTGGAACCTCTTCAGCTTCAACCCGGCTCTCAAGGCAGAAGGAAAGAACCCATTCACTTTGACATCAAAGGCAGGAGACGGTTCTTACCAGGCATTCCTTGCAAACGAAACTCGTTACTCAGCACTTACACGCAAGTTCCCAGAAAGAGCAAGCGTATTGTTCAAGAGAAACGAAGACACAGCTAAGGCTCGCTTCGAGCACTTGCAGAAACTTATTGAATTGTACAAGTAAGTTCTAGCTTTAGGCTGAAGATGCGGCACTTTCTGCCGCACAAAACGGGCTGTCCAGACAATATGCTGGGCAGCCTGTTTTTTTATACTACTGATTTTTATTCAGTATAACTGCTTTGGTGAAATATTTTCTGTCAATAAAGCAAAAACTTAATCCAACTTCAAAGAATCTGTGCTATAATATAGACAGATTCTTGAAAGGAGGCGAAATATGACAATTGAAGGTTATTTTGACGGAACTGCGGTACGACCACTTGAACCATTAAATTTAAAACCTCAGCAGAAAGTTTTTATTCATATTCCCGACAGCGATTTTTCAGATGCTAAGAAAGAACGTATTGAAAGTAAACTTGAAGCGTTTCATTCTGTATTCGGGATGCTTTCAGAAGAAGAATCTACAGTTGTAGATGAGTCAATAAAGTCAGGTCTGAAATTCAAGGATATTGAATTATGACATATTTCCTGGATACGAACATTATAAGTTATCTTCTCAAAGGAAATGCTGCTGTTCTTAAAAAACTTGACGACCTTGCAGAAAATGACAATGAATTTAGAATTCCAAGTATTGCCTACTATGAAATCATGCGCGGACTTCTTGCAAGCAGAGCAACTACTAAACTTACCCGCTTTTTAAATTTCATAAAACAAATAGGTATTGTTGAATTAAAATGTTCAACCCTTGATTTAGCAGCTAAGATTTATGCCGAACTAAAAAAAACAGGCGGCATAATTGAAGATGACGATATTTTCATTGGTGCAACAGCTCTTGAAAATGATGCGATTCTTGTAACTAATAACGAACGGCATTTGGGAAGAATAAAAAACTTAAAAGTCGAAATTTGGAATTAGGAAGCCAATAGTTTTTTTGTCTCTGATTAAAAAAAACACACCACAACGCCTTTTGAAAAGTTCGGCAAGGCACTCAATAAGAAACGATAAAAAAAAGGCCGCACAAAATGTGCGGCCTTTCCATTTATCAATCCATTTATAAGTCAATAAAATCCTACTTTCTTGCAAGTTCCGGATGTTCCTTGTAAAATTCGCGCTTGTTTGCGTACATAGATTCGTCGGCATTATGCATGCACAAACGCAAATCCTTTGTGCCGTCATTCCAGTCTGAACCTACTGCAAAGCAAACTTCGCATCCATATCCGGCTTTTTTCTTCAAGTCCTCAATCTTTTCGTTAAAATCTGCTTCAATACATTCAGGAATTATAATAACAAATTCATCACCGCCGGCACGGTAAATCTCATCATCTTCAAATTCTTTCTTCAAAAGCTCAGCCGCTTTTTTAAGCAGCGCATCGCCTGCTTCATGTCCGCCGGAATCATTACATTGCTTAAGTCCGTTCAAATCGAGGAACGCAACCCCATACGGCGCATTAACCTTATAATAATTATTAACGTGATAATCTACACGCGCGTTCATGGAATTTCTGTTTTTAACCCCTGTAAGGAAGTCAACATTGCTCATATATTCAAGCTGTTCCATAAGGTTGTTACTTGCAATTTCCGAAGAAAGGAAGAAAGAAATCAATTCAATAATTTCTTTATATTCTACACTTTCCTCCGTATTGTAGTTGGTTATAAACAAATAACCCAAAAGGTTTTTACCATAAACAAGAGGAGCAAGAATAACATTATGAGCGTCCGCCTGTCTTAGACTTTTTGCCCACGCAGGATTTATTTTTTCAAGCTGTTTAAAATCAAATTCATCTTTTATAAAAATGATATTCGTTTCTTTAAACATCTCTTCCCAGCTTTCAATTATGTCATAGGTAAGAATGTCTTTAAAATCAGCCATAGTAGCTTCATCATTGCGGAATTTTTCACACAATGTAGAATATCGCTTCTTTTCTTTATCAATAAGAAGAATACAAGAGTCAAAAGCATCCGTACGTTTCTGAATATCAGCCATAATTTCATTCATCGTATCCTGATAATTATCCGTACCTCGAAGCTTTAAGCACGTTTGAATAACAAATGAAGCTGTCTCTACAGAAACATCGGTCATCCTCTGCTCGTCAGGACCTTTGGTAAATTCAAAGAAAAAAGCAAAATGATACAAATCATCATGGTCAACTTCGGAAGAAAGCGGAATATATGTTCCGTCAGTCCAGACTCCCATGGCTTTCGTATCTACGTATGCATGCAGATGCTTTTTCAAAACCGCACAATTATAACAGAATTCTTCAAAATTACGCTCCTTTGGAATCATTTCGTCATACCGAATCCCGTCAGGAACATTACCGCCCATAAATTTTTTATAGACTTCATTCGAGCAGACTATGCGTATATCGCCATAACGCTGTTCGCCCTCAACTTTTTGAACAGACATAACCGCGCACGCCATTCCAAATGCATCAACGTATTTCTGAAAATCCATACATATAATTGTAAAACACTTTCTCTAATTTTCAATTTTATCGTTGTTTTTTTCATACAGATTATAAAAAGAAGTCGGCCGCTGCCACACCGGATGCCCCTCAAGTCTCCACGCCGATAAAATAAAAGATACTGATGTATCCGCTCAAACTGGCAGCGGCCTCCGCTCAGTGCGGCACCACTGCATGGGCTTTTCGCCTGTCCCCGTTGGGCGCTCGCTGTCATGCTGACGAAAGTCAGCATCTCCTGAGGATTTTTGCACACCAATAGGAGACCCTGAATCAAGTTCAGGGTGACACGACTACAAAGTGCTTTTACATGCCACATCAAAGCACGGATATCTCTAAAAAATAAATACTAGCGTAAAATATCTATATACTTTATAATAATTTCACATAGAGAAAGAATGTCCGTAATTAAATTAAAAAACGTCAAACGAAACATAAAATCTAAATCCGCAAATCTCCTGCGCTCTAACCTGCGCAGCCTTCTTTTTGCAGGTATTTCACTCATTTTTATTTCCTGCGGAAACTTATTCAACCCTATAGATTCAGATTCCTCTTCCGGCAGCGGAAACGGTGGCGTTAGTTATAATACCAATACCGTAACTTTTACAGGTACAGTTCCCGATGTAACAGGCGCACTTCCTTCTTCAGTATCGCAAAGCCTTAACAGCACCGCATCCCATTCTGCAAACGGCGGAATCTTCAGCAGTGCACTGCCTTCTTTAGATTTTTCAAACTATGAATATTTTGCCCGGGCAAAAAATGAAAATAACGTAACCATAAACGGAACCTTTGGAACAGATGCAACATCTTCAACTTTTACTATTCCGCTTGAAGTCGGACACACCTGGACAATTACTGCGGGCTTAAAATCCAAAACTTCTGAAAGAATTATTATGGCCGATTCTTACACCATTGATCCGCCGCTTTCTAATGAAAATCCTGTAACAAACCATACTTTTACCCTCTTGCCTTATGATGATTCAGAGAATCCTGAAAATAACAAAGGTGACATCGCCCTTACAATGACGGTTGCTTCTTCTGTAGGCTCTGTTACGGCCGAATGTTCAGATGAAAACTGGATTGCTGCTGTTGCTTCTTCTCCTTTAAGCGAAGTCATTGGTCTAACTAATCCTAGTGTAACGCTGGCCCTTCCAAACATAAAAGTCGGAAATTATGAGCTTACGCTGAAATTTTACGACAGCGCAGCTCCTGATTCCGGAAATCCTGATACGCGCAGTCTGCTATACAGCACAACTCAATCCATATCCGTTTTTCCGGGCTTAAGGACAGACACCTGGCGCAGCGACGGCACAGCTTTGTTTACAACAAGCGGAGGCACTACAACCTTTAACCTTACCGCTGACATTATAAACGGCTTCCTTGATACAACCATTTATGTAGGAATTCCTGCCGGCCTTGCTTCAAATCCCAATGTAACTGTAACTGCAAGTGACACAAATTCCGGGCATGCCTATTCTCCGCTTGCAACGCTTGAGTCAGCATTTTCTAAAATTGAGGCCGCAGGTAATAATACAAAAGATTACAGAATCTTTATTTCAGGCACTCATACAGGCAGTCATACAATCCCGGCTGCTATTACAGCTTCAAAAGCAAAATCAATTACTATAGAAGGCTTAACCGGCTTAAATACAGACGGTGTTCCTCAGGATATTCTTGATGCAGAACGCAGCGGAACAGTTTTAACAGTTAATACCGCCGTTCCTGTTACCATAAAGAAACTTGAAATTACCGGGGGAAGGTCCAATAAGGGAGGCGGAATTGCCCTTATGGCTGATACAACTCTTACCCTTGATGGCGGCACTCTTGTTACAGGAAACTCTGTTCTTGCAGGCGGCTCCGGAGGTGGAATTTCTGTTGGCGGCGGTTCTACTGCATCCAAAGGCGGAAAATTAATTCTTAAGGATTGTAAAATATATGCTAATACCGTAGAAAACGGCTGGGGCGGAGGTATTTTCTGTGAAGATGCTTCGTATAACTGTGAGATAGAAATTAAAGGAAATTCTGTAGAAATATATAATAATGAAGTTACAAATGACCAGGACTGGAACGGACAGGGTGGCGGAATTGCAATTGGAAATCTCGGAACTGTAACCATGTCCGCCGGAAAGATTTACGGAAATACAGGTTACACAGGCGGCGGCGTTAAATTAATGGATGAGAAAGCTGCCTTCATTATGACAGGCGGCCAAATATACGGTAATACTGCCAACCGGGGCGGCGGCGTACACAACTCCTGCAATACTCCTGCTGCCTCCGGCAAAACTTACGGCTTTACAATGTCTGGCGGTAAAATATACGATAATACGGCTTCTGCTTCAACTTCAGCCGGTGGCGCACTATTTAATGCTGGAATTTTCCAGATAAAAGGCAGCGCATACCTTCCTTACGGAGTTGACGGTGTTACAGGTGCCGGCAAAAACGACCTTTACCTTGCTTCCGGCAAAAACATTACCCTTACAGGTGCCCTTAATCCGCCTGCGGACGCAAACGGAAATGTTGCCGTAATTTCACTTGATGAATATGTTTCTGGCCGGCAGGTGCTTACTCTTACAGCTTCCCCAAGCCCGGCAACAACTCTTGCTTCAGAATACAGCAAATTCAGCCTTGCGGACGAA
>JAEEWW010000076.1 GCA_016287815.1 Treponema sp.
GTTGAAAACAGAGTATGATTTTATCAGCATCTGTATAAAATAATGTGAATTTTCATTAACGTATTGTATAATTTGCATATATGTTTTTATCTGTCTTACGCGGACATTTTCTGTCAGTCTAAGACTTTTATACTGGATAAGATTTGTTAGGTTGATGGCGCACTGGGGCGCTTTTGGAGAATATAAAAATGAAAAAAAGTATTTTTGTTATTTTATTGCTTTTAATTTCATTAAATCTATATTCTAAAGACCTTATAAAAATAAATATTGAAGAATATAAACTTGATTCTAAAATAACTTCAATATTAGTAGATAATACAAAGAACGAAGATTTTTATATTTATCAAGAAAATAATAATATTTATGTATTAGGATGGTCAAAAGATGGAAAAATCGCATTTATAGAAAACAGAGATATTGATGGACGAGGAGGACATGATTTTATATTTACAATTCAAGATTTAGTAGAAGATAAAATTTGTTTTTGTAAGAAAATAGTTTGTTATGATTTTGATGAATCTTCTGAATATTCTAGGTTGACCGTATCTCTTCAAGAATGTGTTGATAATAATTTAGAGGAAATAAATAAAGTATTAAAACAAAACGATATTATATTAAAGCCAGTAAAGATTGGGTGGTTACCAGCGATAGACAAAAATAGTATAAATTTTAAAATAATAAATAGTAGAAAATATATAGGAAAATATGGCTTTCCATATATGGATTACGAAATCATTTCAATAAAAAATAATAAATATAAATTGCTTAGTAAAATTGAAAACAAAATTTGTGAATATGTAATGCCGACAGCATATATTAAAAGTCCATATGAAGATAGAATAGCATTAATAGTCGCTAATGCAGAATATGTATTTGAAGGAAGAGAAGTATTTATAAATTTTTATGGTTGTAATCTAAACTCTGGATTTACAAATGAAATAAAATAGCATAACAAAGATTATGAGCTTCGGTTATTTGCATAGAGGAAATTATTATATAGTGTGCTTGCGCGCATGATGTATCATAGCCGACAGCGTAGCTTCCAGCGTTCGCAACGTAGCTTGCTAGAAACTGCGTTGCGAATACAAGCGAGCCCGCCTTTTTTATAGACAAAACAACACAGGCCGTGGTAAAATAATCCCACAAGGAGGATTAGATGCCACGAATTATTCCAATAAGGGATTTGAAGAATACAACAGCAATTTCAACCCTCTGCCATGAAGATGAAGAACCAATTTTTGTAACAAAAAATGGTTATGGCGACATGGTGCTTATGAGTATGGAAACATATGAAAAAAGCCTTTTTCTTGCTAATGTGTACGGTAAACTTGAAGAAGCTAAAGATGATATGAGAAACGGCAGATACTCTTCCGTTGAAGATGCGATTTCCAGAATTAGAGAAAAACATGGCTTATAATGTTCGAATCATGGAAAAAGCAGAAGAAGATTTGTCGGAAATTGTAGATTACATTTCAGATACGCTAAAAAATCAAACAGCCGCAGACAATCTTCTTGTAGATTTTCTGAACGAAAAAGAAAATATTGCTGAAACCCCATACATGTATCCTCTGAGTGATAATCCTGTATTACAGAAAGAAGGATATCATCGTTTTCTTTTCTATAAGAACTTTATTGCATTATACTTGATTGATGATGTAGAAAAAGTAGTTTCTATAATGCGTATCTTCTATGCAAAAAGAGATTATGCAAATTTGATATAAAAATCACATAACAAAGGTTACGACCTTCGGTCGTTTGCATGAGGAGAAGTTATTTAACTCGCCGCTCAGGCGGCTAGCGCATACGACCTTCGGTCGTTTGCAGAAAAGACGACATGCGACTTTGTGCCGCTAGGAAAAGAAAAGTATGGTTTTACTAGTAGTAGATACCCAAAAAGGAATTACGGATTCAAGATTATATGAGTTTGAAAAAGTAACGGCTAATATCAAATTATTGATTGCTAAAGCACGCGAAAATAATATAGAAGTAATCTTTGTTCAGCATGACGATGGTCCAGGCTCAGGCTTTTCAAAAGGTGATGAAGAATTTGAAATTTATGAGGAATTTGCACCACAGAAAGATGAAAAGATTTTCTATAAATCTGTAAACAGTGCTTTTAATCCTTCAACAGGACTTACAAAATACCTTTCAGCAAAGAATGAAAAACAAATTATGGTCGTTGGATTGCAGACAGATTTTTGTATCGATGCAACAGTTAAAAGCGGTTTTGAACAAGGATATCAAATGATAGTTCCTGCATACGCCAATTCTACCAGAGATAACTCATACTTTTCAAAAGAAACAGCATATCATTTTTATAATGATTTTATGTGGCCAAAACGATATGCTAAGTGTATCAGTATGGATGAAGCTATAAAATTGATTGTCGGGTAATGAAAATATCGTAGTGATGCGCTTAGGAAAATGAAGGAATGAAAAAAAAAGGAATTGCACCGTTATTTTTAAGGATTCTCGTTATTTCTAGTGCGATGTGGCTTGTTGTTCTTGCCGCTACAATGGGAATCACTTTGCAAATTTCAATTTCAACACTGCTGGAAAAAAATGACAATACGCTGAAAGCAATTGCAACAGCTCTTTCAGAAAATGCAACAGTTCGAAGTTCCATAGAAAATGGAGCCTGCCCTGAAGACCTTGTAAGATTTCTGGATTCGTTTTTATCTAAATCGCCAACCATGGATGTTATTACAATTGCTGATGCAAATTCTATTCGCTTGTACCATATTGTACACAGTCGTATCGGCGAAGTTTTTGTCGGCGGTGACCAGGGAGATTGTCTTGAAGGAAAATCTTATTTTTCAGATGCCGTTGGAACATTGGGTTTACAGCGCCGGTATTTTTCGCCGGTAAGGGCAAATGGCGGCGGCCTAAATATAGACGGCAAAGTAATTGGCTTTGTTATGGCAAGTACAACCATGCGGCAGTCTCAGGAACTCAGACGAGAAATTTTCAGGGGATATATAGGCTTAGCCATTATTTTAACGCTGATTTCAATAATTCTTTCTTCCGTACTGGCTTTATTTGTCCGTAAAATTCTTTTAGGTTATAGCCCTTTGGAATTAATTCATTCTTATTTGAAGCAAAATGAAGTTTTAAATACTCTTACGGAAGGCGTAATCCTTGTAGATTCAACAGGTTCAATTCAGCTTGCAAATTCCGCATGCGAAAAAATGCTTGGACATCCGGCAGATTTTCTTGTTGGCAGAACTCTTGATACTTTTATTCAGGATATCCGCGGAAATTCCTTATTATCTGTACCTGAAAATAATTATCCTACAAACCGGAAGAATCTTCTTGCCACGAGCATTCCAATAAAACAGGAAAAAAATTCCAACGGAACAACAATTATTCTTACAGACCGCTCGGAAGCCATGCGCAATGCAGAACAGTTAAATGGAACGCGGCATATTATTTCTGCATTAAGGGCAAACAGCCACGAGTTTATGAATAAGCTTCAGGTTCTTTCAGGGCTTTTGCAGATGAATAAAACGGAAGAAGCCAGGGAATATATTAATAATGTTTCTGCATTACATTCTCAGTCGCTTACACCGTTTTTACAGCATATTGCAAATGTAAATGTGTGTGCCCTTCTTTTGGGCAAGCTTAACAATGCACGCGAAATGAATATAGAAGTTAAGCTTTTGCCAAACAGCAAATTGCCGCGCCATAGTCCGTATCTTACGACAACGGAACTTATTACGATAATTGGAAATCTGTTTGAAAATGCTATAGAAGCCGTAAATTCCCAGTTACCGAATAATCCGCGTAATATAACAATTCAGATTACGGAGGACGAAACTGGCCTTTTGATTATGTTTTCTGATACTGGCGTTGGTATGACAGACGATGTTATAAAACATATTTTTGAAGAGGGATTTTCCACAAAAAATAGTCAGGAAGACAGTGAAGGACAGGAAGGTCATAGCGGACGTGGCTTTGGCATGAACCTTGTACAGAAATTAGTTGAAAGAAACCGTGGAACGATAGAAATTGATTCCGATCCTGGTTTTGGTACAACATTTACTATTATTTTTCATCAGAAAAATAGGGAGCTGAACATTGACGCATACAATAATAATTGAAGATGATCCTATGGTTGCTCAGATTAACAGGCAGTACATGCAGCAGATAAAAGATTTTTGCGTAGATGCGGTTTTTGATAATGCACAGAGCGCATTGGATTATTTGCAAAAAAATGTAGTTAATCTTGTATTGCTTGATGTTTTTATGCCCGGTATGAACGGTATTACGCTGCTTAGGAAAATGCGTGCCGACAAGTTAAAATGTGCTGTAATAATAATTACGGCAGCTACGGAAATGAATACAGTACATGAAGCCCTGCGTCTTGGCGTTATTGATTATCTTATAAAGCCGTATAGCTTTGAACGTTTTAAAGAGGCAGTTCAAAAATACATTATAAGAATGAATCTCCTTAGCAGCGGAAAAAATGCAAATCAGGAAGTTGTAGATCAGCTTTTAAAAAATTCTGTAACAACACCAACTGCTGCAAATAATAAACTGGAAAAAGGTTTGAATGCACAAACCCTGGAAGCAATTTTATATCATCTTGAGCAGATGCCCGGTAAAAAACATACCTGTGAAACCCTTTCTAAAGAATCTAATCTTTCTAAAGTTACTGTAAGACGATACTTAAACTATTTAATAGAAACAGGACGTGTTTCAAGTTCCATAGATTACGAAACAGGCGGCCGCCCCAGAATTATTTATAATCTTCTGTAACACTTTTAATTGCTTAAAGTGTCTAATTAAGCAGGAGATATGAAAATGAAAAAAAGTATTGGAATTTTTGTATTATTATTTTCTTTATCAGGTATGGTTTGGTCAGAAGCTTTCCATGCTGTAGGTTTAGGATTTACCATTCCTAAATATAAAATGAATTTGGATAAAACAGTCAATAATATTGATTATGTAAAATCTGGCTCAGGAATAAACCTAGAAGTTATGTATCATGGTGTTTCAAAACCAAGTGGTATTACATTCAAAACCGATTTATCACTTGGCAAAAGAAAAGTAAAAATGGCAAATTCTTTACCGAATGCTTCAGCAGATTACGGAACATTTACTTTAGGTTTAGGGTACTCTTTTATCCGTACAAATGAAAAAATTCTTTCTCTTTGCGGTGTTTTAGGGTGGGATTACATGACTATAGATGAAGAATATTATGGTGGAAGTACAAAATATGAAGAAACTGATATGGCCTTCAGTGTTGGAGTTGCATTAACTGGAATATTCAAATTGACTAAACACCTTGGCGTTTACAGTTCAGTAGATATACGACGCGTTGTCTCAGGAGAGGCTGAAGCTAAATCCTCCCAAAAAATAACAAATTCCATAAATTATGTTTCAGAATGTTCTGTCAAAGGCAAAAACGGATACGCAGTAAAACCAGCTGTAGGTTTGTGCTTTAGATTCTAAAATATGCGGCGCACAAGTTCTACTTGTGCGCCGCAGCAATACATATTCCACATCTATTTTGCTAAAAACAATGTTCCAACAGCTTCTTCCGTAGAAAGAGAGGCGAGGGCATTTTCTTTTCCGCCGTTTGCAAGAATCATTTCTATACCATAGCCGGTAACTTTTTCAGCGGCCTGAATCTTTGTTTCTATACCGCCTGTGCCGAAGGCATTGGTTTCGCCGATAGTAATAGTTTTGCGAAGTTCCGGTATGCTTTCTACAGTTTCAATCAGTTTTGCATCAGGATTCGTTTTCGGGTTATCGGTATAAATTCCGTCTATATCGCTGAATAAAATCAGCAGGTCAGCTGACCACAAAATTGCAGTAAGGGCAGAAAGGTTGTCATTATCTCCGATAGAAAATTCATCGGTTGAAACAGAATCATTTTCATTTATAATCGGAACAACACGTTCATCAACAAGCGTAAACAATGTGTTGCGGATATTCAGCGAACGGTGATTGTTTTCAAAATCTTCTTTTGTGAATAAAAGCTGACCGATATGTATGCCGTTTTCGTAAAATGCTTTTCGCCACTGTGCCATTAGTTCAACCTGCCCGATTGCGCACAAAGCCTGACGAAAATGAATGTCCTTTTTGCGAGACCATTCTTTTAACGTAGAAACGCCGCTTACCTGTGCACCGGAAGAAACAACAACAATCTGCTTGCCAAGTTCTATAAGTTTTTTGCACTGGCATGCAAAGTTTTTCATAAATTCTGTGTCCTGTGTTCCGTCTGCCTTAGCAAGTGTGTTTGAACCGATTTTTATTACGATTTTTCTTGCATCTTTTAATGCACTGCTTATTTTGTTCATCTTATCTGTCCGTCTCCGTCAATTAAGTATTTAGTTGTAGTTAACGCTTTTATGCCCATTGGACCTCTTGCATGAAGTTTCTGGGTGCTTATTCCAAGTTCCATTCCGAAGCCAAATTCTCCGCCGTCTGTAAACCGTGTAGAAGCATTTACATAAACACATGCGGCATCTACATTCTGCTGGAATTTGCGCGCATTGTCACGATTATTTGTAACAATACATTCTGAATGTTTTGTATTGTGCCTGTTAATAAAACTGATTGCTTCATCAATGCTGCTGACGATTTTTACAGCACATATAAAGCTTAAAAATTCATAGCCGAAATCTTCTTCTGTTGCCTTAACGACACTGGCATGACCATCCACGGTAAGACGCCCGTTTTTTTCGGCTTCTGCTTTTAGAATGGTATACGCACTGTCTGCTGCCCGAAGTTCAACACGACCTGCAAGCTGTTTTTCAAGAAGCGGTAAAAATTGTTCTGCAACATTCTTGTGAACAAGAATCGTTTCAATCGCATTGCAGGCACCCGGTCTTTGGATTTTAGCATTTTCCGCAATAACGGCTGCTTTTTCCAGATCCGCAGAATCATCTACAAACAAATGGCAAACTCCTGCTCCTGTCTGAATAACAGGGATTTTTGCTTTTTCAACTACCATGTTTATCAGATTTGCGCCGCCTCGCGGAAGGGCAACGTCAATCATTCCTACAGCACTAAGAATCTGTTCAACATCTTCATGGTCAGTTGATTCTACAAGATGAATGGCATCCGGTACGCCGGAAGGACATTTTGAAAGTCCTTCTTTTATAGCCTTTTGTATTGCCAGATTTGATTTTAGTGCAGATGAAGAGCCGCGCAATAAAATGGAATTTCCGCTTTTGTAGGCAAGACAAAAAGCATCTGCTGTAACATTAGGTCGGGATTCGTAAATAATGGCTGCAACACCCATAGGAACTCTTACCTGACGGATTGTAACTCCATTAGGCATTTTCCATCCAGCAATTTCTTCGCCGATTGGATCTGTCTGTGCGATGACGGTTTTTATTCCGCTGATTATACCGTCAATTTTTCTGTCATCTAAAGCAAGACGTTCAATTAAAGCTTTGCTCATGCCTTTTTTTTCTGCTGCTGAAACATCAGCTTTGTTTGCTTCAAGAATGAAGCTCCGCTGATTTTCAATTTCTCCACAAACAGATTCCAGGGCAAGATTTTTTTGCCGGGCTGTCTGATTTGAAAGGATAACAGAATTTTCCCTGAGTTTTTGACAGATTGCTTTTAATTCCATTTTTGTCTCCCGTTTTTTCTATATTGCTATAGCTTTGTTATTTTGCCCAAATGTCTAGTTTTCTAAAATTACTTGCTAAAAAAATTGGTCTGCGGGTCCCAGCAACGGGAAAAAAATTAAGGAATCTCCCTGCTTTTTGCAAAACCCAGCGGCTATCGCCAAAGAAATTCTTGCAGGGCCCCCCTTAATTTGGTTTTCCCTGCGTCCCGCAGAGCAATTTTTTTATGCAAATATCTTGGAAAACCAGATATTTGGCTATTAAAATCCATTCATAAAAAGTGCCACATAATCATTATATCAATGCTTATGGCATAAAAAAAGCCGGAACATACGCTCCGGCCTTTTTTGCATATAAAATATTAGTAATTTGCCAGAAAATACATTCCCAGCAAAACCAATACCCTGCATTTTTCCGCCGGCCAGTCTGTTTCCTGGGGCAACATGTGAAGATACCACCAGAATGTACCGAATTCGGGGTCTACGCGGAAAGCATATTCAAGGAAATCGTCTTTTTTAGCCTGAGAACCGAACATGAGATAAACTGCATCATAGATGATTTTGATAAATGGTGTGTAAATTTTATCCCATTCGCCATTCTTAGCAAGAGAGCTGAACTGTTCAAGCTGATACAAAACCTGCTCTTTGAGGCCTGCATCGTAGCTTTCAACCCAGGTTTTTTGAATCAAAAGCGTTAGGTTGCTGTTAAAACTTGTTACAAGTTTTGATTCGGCTTCTGCATTAGAAAATGAAAAAGAATCATCTGTACCAAAAGCTTTAGCGATAATTTTGGCACAAGCTTTTATGGAATCAGAGTTCGTTTCCTTTAAAATTTTAGAACCAGCATCCAGAACATCTTTTTCCAGAAAGGTTTCAGTAAGTGTATTTAATTCTGTTTTTTCTTCTTTTAGAGCCATCTTAACTGAATATTAAATTTTATAAGAAGTTTGTTCAAGTGGTGTACAGGTGCATAAAAACACTGCTACTTGCATAAAAATGTGATTTTATGTTATATCTTTGCTAGAAAAACTCTAATTATAGAAAATAATAGTATAATTTTATTTTTGAAGTTATATTTTTTATTTGAATCAACAAGGAGAATCGATATGAAAATCAGAGTTAATAAAAAAGAAAATTTGTATTTTGCAATTAAAGTTGTATTAAGCATATTAATAGCTTATTTTGTTGTAACAGGTTTCAATAAACTTCTTATTGAACGTGATAAAGTATTTACCGCTATAATTCCTATTCTGATATATGTTTATTTTATATTTATGTATCTTTTCTTCAGGAAAATATTTATTGTCGGTTATTTAAAAGGCAACGGTGTAGAGATAACAGCAGAACAATTCCCTGAAATTTATCAGGTTTACTCAAATATGGCAAAAGAGTTAGGAATGAAAAAACTTCCGCCGCTTTTTCTTATTCAGCAGGGAGGCGCGTTAAATGCTTTTGCTATCAGATTCTCCTGCAAAAATTACATCGCAATTTATTCTGACATATTTGAGATGATAGAAACAGATATAGAAGTTGTTAAATTCATTTTAGGACATGAACTTGGACATGTAAAAAGACATCATATGTCAAAACAATTCTGGACATTCCTCGCTTCTTTTGTACCTTTTTTGAGTGCTGCTTATTCAAGAAGCTGTGAATATACCTGCGATAATATCGGACATGATTTATCTGCAGGTGGTTCAGAAAAAGGGCTTCTTGTTCTTGCTGCAGGAAAAAATCTTTACAAAAAAGTCGCCAGCGATAAATATATGGAAAGCGCAAAGAAAAGAAGAAGTTTTTCTGTAAGATTTGTAGAACTCTGTTCAAGCCACCCGTTTTTGCCAAACCGAATTAAAAATATAAAAAATGAAATTCCTAATAGAAACGAATAAAACAAAAGATGAAATTCTTCAGATAATAAGGAATAACACCTCTGAACATAGAGGTGTGTTCTTTGCAAATAATGGAGAATTTTTTAATGGAAAGATATTAGAAAACTCATTCAAAATACAAAGAAATATAAGTTATAGAAATTCTTTTTTACCGGTAATAATTGGCAATATTGAAGAAAAGGATTCTGGCGCGAAAGTAAGTATAAAAATGCGGATGAATTTATTTATAAAAGGATTTATGACTTTTTGGTTTACTTTTGTTATTTTATTCTGTCTTATAGTGCCGTTCCTTCACTTTGATATGCCGTTTTGCTTTTTTCCATATATTATGCTTATCTTTGGAATAGTGCTTGCTGTTTTGCCGAACAGGATTGAAACCAGAAAAGCAAAAGAAAAACTGGAAGATTTGTTAAGGTAGAAATCGATATTGTTTTGAAAAATTTTTAAAGCGAATTGCCACAAAAGCAGTCCGCTTTAAAAACATTATTTCCAGTTTTCCCAGATTTTTTGTGCCATTCCTACCGTTGCCTCACTTTTCCCGTAACGGCATACAGGCTGTTTTAAAAGCGATGTCTGATTTTCAAACAGCTTATTTTCTTTTTCACTGTCGTCAAGATAGGCGATACTTGTGTATTCCTTTGATTTTGTGTCGATTAATGCCTCAATAGCTGCCGCGCGTCCGCCTTCTGTTCGTGCAATTGCACTTACTACAGAATCAAATTCTCCCGGTGACATTTCTTTTTCTTTAAGATCAACAAACTGAAATGGTATCCGTCTCTCTTTAAAAAATCTCTGTGCTGCCTTGCAGTCAAAGTTTTTATTAGTGCCAAAAATCTGAATCATGATATTTCCTTTGATGTGTTTTGGGGTCTTATTATTTCAAAAGCGCATCTTTCCATTCTGCTTCTTTAAAGCCGACGCAAACGGTTTTTTCTGTAATCAGCAGAGGACGCTTTACTAACATGCCGTCACTTGCAAGCAATTTGAATTGTTCGTCTTCGCTCATTTCAGCCAGCTTTTGTGAAAGGTTCATTTCACGGTAGAGCATTCCGCTTGTATTAAAAAATTTTTTTAACGGCAGACCGCTTTTTGCATGGAGCTTACGTAAGGTTTTTTCATCAGGATGATTACTTTTAATGTCGATTTTTTCATATTTTACGCTGTTCGAATCGCACCAGGCCAGAGCTTTTTTACAGGTTGTACATCGGTCATAGCAATAGATTTTTGTCATTTTACGTTTCCCCTTATTTAAAAAATTTACCGGCTATAAAATACCGCTTAAATTCACCTGTTAGTTTTGTGCAAGATTTAGAATCATTGCTTCATCATTATCACAAAATCCAAGTGTTTTATAAACAGGTCGTCCCGCCTGGGTTGCATCAAGGCTGATTTCACTGCAGCCTCTTTCCTTTGCTTCTTCTATAAGAATTGTAATCATTTTTTGAGCGATTCCCTGCCGCCGGTAATTTTTATTTACATAGACATTCATAAGAAATGCACGCTTGCCGGTAGGGTGCTCATAAGTCGGCATAATTGTAATGTAGCTCATTGAAGCACACCCGATTATTTTGCCTTTGCTTTTGCCAGAGGCGTTGTTGCTGCTTTTTTCTGACGCTTCTGAATCCTCGGCAAAGACCGTAGTCTGGTCGCCGTTTAAAAAATAGTCCCTGGCACAATTTACAAGCGTCTCACTAAACTGGGCGTCATCGTTCATTTCGTTTACGGCACGCAATGTTTCAAGCCGTACTCTCATTAAATCATCAATATCATCTTTTGTTGTTTTGTAAATTTTAATCATTTTTCATTATTTTCCTTGTGGTTTTCATTTTCAATATAGTAGTTTTTTCAGAGCATGTCATTATTTTTAAACTGACATTCCGCCGATGAACAGCATTGATGCAAGAAATAACCATAAAATAGAAATCACAATATCTGTTATGGCAAAGCCAATGAATCTTTTCAGCTTTCTTCGCACAGCTATAATTAACGCCACAACAGAAACGCAAAAAGAAGGAATCGAAGCGAAAAAAAGCAAACCAATTCCAATTATTCCAAAAAACAGATACAAGCCGGAACGTTCTAATGGAAATTCCAGAACACTTGCCAGCCCCAGCGACAAAAGACACAAACCTAAGAGAATTACAGGGATAAAACAAAGAGTTTTAACGGTTTTCATAAAGAGAATTATACACCGAAAATGCTGTTCCTGTTTCACCGAATTGGTTTGTTGAGGATTGGAAAAAATCAATACTTTCTATGCAAAAGAAAATACAATCTCTAAATCTATAACTTTTGATGTTATAATTTATAATAACTAAAAATCGGGGCATTCCGTGAAGAATGCCCCAAAAAGCTGGCTAACTACGCATCAGCCGATAGCAAGTACATCTGAGTAAGATGTAACTAGGTTTTTACGGTAATGCTTTAAATTTGAAGGACAGCGTGTTTTAAGTACAATCTTATACTTGCCGCCTTCAAGACTCTTTGGAAGAGGAAAAAGCAAAGTTCCCGGTTTGTTTACGGTAAGTTTCGCTTCTACTTTAGTCCAGTCAGAACCGCTTTCGTCAATTGATTCGTTTTCTCCTTTTGCAGGAGCAAACCAGATTCCGCTTTCTTCTCCGCCAATTAAAAGCTTCTTCCCTGAAATCTGAACAGAACCTTTTAAAGAAAGACTGCCATCTGAATTACCGGTATCAACATCAGTGATGCTGCTGATTGTTGCCTCAGGTTCTGCATATGATTCCTGATCGACAGCAATTTTATCAATTGCAGATTTTGTAACCTCTGACGGAATGAATTTTACCGTAAGTCCGGGTACAAGATTTTTCCCGTCAGTTACGCCTTTACATGCAATGAAAAAGATTCCAAGGTTCAAACACTTTACGGAATTCCCTCTTGTCAAAGATTCCGTAATAACTTTTTCCAGTGCATCCCATACTGAATACACAGT
>JAEEWW010000077.1 GCA_016287815.1 Treponema sp.
TGCGCGAACGAACAGTTGTCTGTAATTCACTTTCCAAGACATATTCAATTACAGGATGGCGCTTAGGCTATACAATTGCAAATCCAGAAATTACTGACCGCATAAAAAAGGTTCACGACTTTTTGACTGTTGGAGCAGCAGCTCCTTTAATGGAAGCCGCTGTAACAGGGCTTGAAGAAGATGATTCCTATTATAAAGAATTGCAGGCACATTATACGCATATGAAAGAACTATTTTGCGGCGGACTTAAAAAACTTGGATTTACATTTACAGAACCGCAGGGTGCATATTATGTTCTTATGGACGTAAGTGAATTCAAAGTAGAAGATGATTATGAATTCTGCGAATGGATGGCAAAAGAAGTCGGTGTTGCAGCTGTTCCAGGTTCAAGTTTTTTCAGGGAAGACGTTCATAATCTTGTCCGCTTCCATTTTGCAAAAAAAGATGAAACTTTAAACGAAGCATTAAACCGTCTGGCATTCCTCCGCGAAAAGGCAAAAAGCCGGTAATGTGATTGCGGCATGGGACTGTCCATAAAGTAATGTCATGCTGAATTCATTTCAGCATCTCCTGTTATAGTCTGAATCTATAACTTAAAATAAAAAAAAAGTATTTTTCACGATTTTAAAAATATTGTACTCTTCCTGCATCAGCTAACCTATTTAGTAAATAGGTTATAAACAGCTGAACGTTAGGAGACAATTTATGAAAAAAACATTTCTTACAGGAACAGCAATACTTGCACTTGTTTTAAGCCTCGCAGGCTGTTCAAAAAAAGCTTCAAAAACAATCACTTTAAAACTTGGAACTTGCGGCACTCTTGTTGAAGAAATCTTTCAGCCTGCAAAAGAAACTTTGAAAAAAGAAGGCATCAATCTGGAAATCGTACAGTTTTCAGACTTTGTAACACCAAACCGTGCTTTAAACAGCGGCGATATTGATTTGAACGCAATGCAGCACAGAGTTTTCTTTGCAAACGATTGTGCAACAAACGGTTATAAACTTTCTGCAATCGGAAACACTTATCTTATTCCAATGCATTTTTATTCTAATAAGGTTAAAGCTGTCAGCGAAATAAAAGACGGAGACACTGTTGCAATTCCGAATGACGTAACGAACGGCGGCCGTGCACTTAAAATCCTTGAAAGTGCAGGATTAATCAAAATCCGTAACGGAGCAGCTTTCAGTCCGACTATAAAAGACATTGAAAAATACAATGTAAAGATCGTTATAAAGGAACTTGCAGCTAATCTTGTCGCTCAGGCTCTTAACGACGTTACGGCCGCCGTAATCAACGGAAACTACGCCGTAGACTTCGGAATTAAACCGGAAACCGCAATCCTTCAGGATACAACCTTGATTATCCCGGAATACTGGTGTTTGATTGCCGTAAAAACAGACAACCTTAAAGATCCTGAAAAAGTTAAGATTTACGACAAACTTGTAAAAGCTTTCCATACAGAAGAAACTTTAAAAATCTATGAAAAGCACAATGGAAGTCTTGTTGCAGTTGGCTGGGACGAAGATCTGTTAAAAGAATATAGATAAAATTACAGATAAATAATAAACCACAAAAAAGTGCAAAGAACTTTTTGAGGATGTTGAGCGGCTATGCTTGATTTGCTTATAAAAAATATCGACATCGCTGATGGCTCAGGAAAGCCTGTTTACCGCGGTGATGTCGGTATAAAAAATGGAAAAATAGAATATTTAAAAAAGATTCCGCAATGTGCGGACTCGAAACAGAGTTGCCCTTCGTTGCTAAGTGCGGTCTCGAAACAGGAGCCGCGTTCTGAGCAATCCGGTGATTTTGAACAGGCGGCGCACATTATTGAAGGAAAAGAAGATGAACTTCTTACGCCGGGTTTTATTGACACACATACCCACGGCGATTTACAGAGCGTTCTTGATCCGTTTGTCAGAACTCAGCTGTTGCAGGGCGTAACTTACAGTATCTGCGGCAACTGCGGAATAAGCGCTGCCCCCGTAAGTTCTAAAAACTTTTCCATGCTAAAAGACTATTGCAGTCCGGTCCTTCCCTTTGACAATCTGGATGAAGAATGGCGCACATGGACAACATTTGCTAAATACCTTGAATCCGTAAAAAAAAGAAATCCGGTTTTTCAAAATGGTGCACTTGTCGGTCAAGGAACCTTACGCATTGCCGTAATGGGCATGAAAAACCGCAGTCCAAGTGATTCAGAACTTGAGCAGATGAAAAAACTTTTAGACGATGCCATGACTGCAGGAGCTCTTGGTCTTTCAAGCGGTTTGATTTACATTCCTGGTGTTTACAGCGGCGCAGATGAGATGATAGAACTTTGCAAAATCGTTGCAAGGCATAACGGATTTTATTCAACACATATGCGAAGCGAAAGCAACAATATTGTTGAAGCCGTAAAAGAAGCAATTTATGTTGCAGAACAGTCAAAATGTAAGCTTATAATTTCGCATCTAAAAGTTTCAGGCTTGCAGAATGAAAAATACACCGAAGAAATTTTACAGTTGATTCTTGATGCACGTGCAAGAGGCGTTCAGGTTATTTGTGACCAGTATCAGTCTAATAAAGGAAGCACTACTCTGGCACAGCTTATAAATCCTGTTTTTCAGTCTGAAGGTTCGCAGGCGCTGGTAAGAAAACTTTCTCATGCAGAAAGCCGACAAAAAATAATTGATTCATTAAAAAATGATGTAAGTTATGAAAATTATCTTCGTTCTCTTGGCCCGGAACAGATTATAATAGTTTCTGATGAAAACAATCCCGAATTTAACGGGCTTACACTAAAAGAGATTTCGGATAAAATAGAACTTAGTCCGGAAGAAACGGTATGTGACATCCTTTTAAAAAATAAAGGAAATGCACTTATGGCTGTTACAATGTGCGACCAGAGTGTTGTTGACCGAATATTTAAATTCCCTTATGCGGCGGTCGGTTCGGATGGAATCGGAGCAGGCAGCGGAAAAAAGACACATCCTCGTGCTTACGGAAACTTTGTTCATCTTTTTCAGGATTATGTACGGGAACGCAAGTTGCTTCCATGGGAAGAGGCTGTTCGCAAATGCACTTCTCTCCCCGCAGATTTTATCGGACTTACCGGTAAAGGACACATAGAAAAAGGTTATGACGCAGATTTTGTAATATTGAATAAAAACAACATAGGAACTGAAGCATCTTTTGCAAAACCTGATTTGCCGCCAAAAGGCATAGAGCATGTTTTTATCGGCGGTAAAGAAGTTGTGCGTCATAGCGAACTTGTTTTCACTGAATAAAAATGAATAAATGTATAGAAAATCATTTGTCGCAGAATCAAAGAAGGAAAGAAAATGAAAGATTTAGGTTATTACAATGGAAAAATTAGCACAATCGAGCAAACTGTTGTTCCTCTTAATGACAGGGCAATGTTTTTGGGTGATGGTGTTTACGATGCAACAATCGCTGCAAATCATGTAATTTTTGAACCTGAATATCACCTGGAACGCTTTTTTTCTTCTCTGGCAAAAGTAAAAATAAAAACAGATTTTACTTACGAAAATCTTCTTGCGGAAATTCAAAAATGTGTAGACCTTTTAGATTCTGACGGACCGCTTTTTGTGTACTGGCAGATTACAAGAGGAACTGCTTTGCGTTCTTTTACATTCCCTGAAACAAAACCGAATCTTATAATTTATATTTATCCTGCAGGCCTTACAGATTTAAGAAAACCATGGAAAGTCATTACAAAGGAAGATACAAGATTTTTACATTGTGACATTAAAACAGTCGATTTGCTTCCGGCAGTTCTTGCAAGCCAGGAAGCAAAAGAAAAAGGCTGTGATGAAGTTATTTTTCACCGCGGAAACCGCGTAACTGAATGTGCACACAATAACGTAAATATCTTAAAAGACGGAAAATTTATTACGCCGCCGCTTGATAACCTGATTTTGCCCGGAACCGCAAGAAGACACTTTCTTGATATTTGCCGGGAACTTAATGTTCCGTTTGAAGAGCGTCCGTTTACAACAGAGGAACTTTTCAATGCAGATGAAATAATGATTACATGCTCTGCAACATACGGTGTTCCTGTAAATCTTATAGACGGCAAACCTGCCGGCGGAAAAGATCCTGAACTTTTATACAAACTGCAGAAAGCATTTGTAAGCGATTTTGAAAAAGAAACCGGTTACAAAACAGATATTTTAGACTAAAAAAAACGCGGCACAAAGCCGCGTTCCATGGATGTTTTTTGGTAATGCTTAAACCTCGAACAAATCGATTTCCTTGCCAATCTGTTCTATAGATTCGCGCATCTGCTCAGAAACATTTGCAAGATTTGAACCGGTCTGATCAATCTGCTTTGCACTTCCTGTTACAGAATCCATTGTTGTTTTTATGACATCCGAAGATTCTTTTAGATTCAGCATCTCCTGTAAAATTGCCTTATTACCGGCAGACATTTCTGTTGCCGCAAGTTTTACCTGAACTGAAGTATCGCTCATTACGCGAAGAGAATCCAGAATCTGCTTAGACCCCTGCTGCTGTTCTTCCATTGCGGCTTTTATCTGACGTACAAGCTCATCTGTCTGACTGATTTTTTCAGAAACGGAATTGAATGCAACGCTTGATTCTGAAGAAGCATTTACAACTTCGTTTATAGATTCCTTAATTCTTGAAAGCTGTTCACCAATTGTCTTTGACTGACTTGTTGAAGTTTCAGAAAGCTTACGGATTTCATCTGCAACAACGCTAAATCCTTTTCCGGCTTCACCGGCATGCGCAGCTTCAATTGCGGCATTCATAGCCAAAAGGTTAGTCTGCGACGCAATGTTAGCAATGGCTGTATTTGCTTCCTGCAGCATGTCTGACTGACTTTCAATCTGTTCAATACGTTCGTTTACATCGTTCTGCTTTGCCGCACCGTTCTGGGCTGTCTGCTGAAGTTCTCCGAATGAAGTAGCCATTTTTTCAACGTTATTATTTACCGAACCGATATTACCAATCATCTGTTCAACTGCCGTTGAAGCCTGCTGAACGCTTGTTGACTGGTCGCTTGTCATTTTTTCAAGCGAAGAAATGTTTGAAGAAATTTCATTTACTGCACTTGCAGCTTCGCTTACGCCCGCAGTCTGTTCCTGAATCTTATTTGCAACATTTTCTATATTAAGCAAAATTGAACTGATTGAAGTTGCAGTTTCATTCGTTCCATTCTGAAGCTGTTCATCAATTGAAGAAAGATTAACTTTAGAATCCTTAAGCCGCGTAACAATTTCCTGAAGCTTTATAATAAATGCGTTGAATCCATTTACAACAGAACCGATTTCATTGTTTGCAGAAACTTTAATGCGCTTTGTTAAATCTGCCTGACCGGAAGAAATTTCTGTAATTGCAGAGTTAAGTTTTGTAAGCGGTTTTAGTGCAGAAACAATAAGAATATTGATGATTAAGCACAAAACGATTGCAATGGCAGCAGAGAAAATAATAATCAGATTTCTGATTTTTAATGAAGCTTCGCTTAACTGACTTTCCGGGATGGAAATTGCAAGTGACCAGTTTACAACGCTCAATGGAGCATAAACTATAAGTTCATCTTTTCCGTCAGCACCTTTTATGATTTTTGCACCGGATGAGCCTGATGTCATTTCTTTTGCAATATCCTTAAGGTTCTGGCTTACGTTATCACCTGTAAGAAGATTCTGGTCAGCAAATTCTTTGGAAGGATGCGCAATAACTTTTCCGTCTTTTGCAATAAGGAATGCCTTTCCTTCATTTCCGACTTTAATATCTGTAACTGTTTTCTGAACAGCTTCAATTGCGCTTACACCTACAAACATACCGACAAGCTGATTGTTTGCATTATAAGCAGCCTGAACAATCATGATTGAATTTTTACCGGTAGATTTTGTAATTGTAGGATCTGTTATAACAAGTTTTGTCTTGCCGCTTACAATCTGTTTGTAATAATCGCGGTCAGAGTTGTTCCCGGTTTTGCCGGAATCGTAATATGTATTTCCTTCTTTTGTAATAAAAAGAACATAATCAAATGAAGAAGGGCGTTTATGAACTGTATTTTTAAGCCACTCGCCGATTTCCTGATAAGTTCCGTGATCAAGAACATCAGCGGATGTATAAACTTTTATATCGTTTACACTTTTTCCTACCCAGTTGGAAAGACTTTCTGTATAAGCCTTTGCTATAAGAATACAGTCCTGTTCATATTCTTTAATTGTATTTGCACGAATTTCTGCTATAGAAATGTAGCAAAGAAGTGAAAAAGAACACACAATAAGTGCACCTAAAACGGTAACACAATAAGCAGCAAGTCTTTTAGATTTTTTAGATTTTGTTTTTGGGGTTGTTTTTTCCGTGCGTTTGAATTTCATTTGAGTCTCCAAAAATTTATTCTATTTCAATGTCGGCAATAACGCAAGAAAAATAAAGACAATTTCAAGGCGACACAGAATAGAGCTATACAGAGATTTTTCTGAACAGCATTTTTTATAATATAAAATTGAATTTATAGATTATGCCGAACAATTTTTAAAGGATTAATACGGTACCGTTATTTTTTTTCCAAAACAAATAAATATTCAGAAACGTGAATGTCGCGGTTGCATAAATTTCTGCTGCCGCGGAAAGTATTATAGGCAATTTCTACTGTTTTTAAACTTCCGTATTTTTTTAACATGGAACTCATTTCGTCAAAAGTTATGAAACCTTCTGAATTGTAAGAAATCACAATATACTTTGCATCAAGATTTTTGATAATTTCTTCCATAGAATACAGGGCCGTTTTTTTGCGGTTGAACACAGAATGATTCCAGTTCTGGGTAATTCCGCTTATTCTGCTGATTTCAACATCAAGCCGGTTTTTTAGAATAAGATTCAGCATAAAATAATTTGAACCGTAAGGGTGCTGGTTGTAAGGCGGATCGAGATATGCAACATCCAGAGAATTAAGTTCTTTTGAAAGTTCAACCGTATCTTTTTGAAAAATTTCAGTCTGGCAATCAAAATTACTTAAAACCGGTTTTTTAAGTTCTATTTTTCCAAAAATTCGCGAAAGCGCGTCTCTGCCGGATGCCCCGAAACACCCGATTCCAGTGTTTTTGTCTTTATAAAACCCCTTAAAAACTCCGCTTGTATTTACATGTATCGAAGCTTCTGTAATAAGCGGGGCAAGAAAAAAACTTTTTATCTTTTCTTCTTTTATAAATCTATCAATTAAACAACGGTATGTATCAAGTAAAACCGCATTTTGGTGCGTATAAAAAACTCTTTCCCCTTTTTTTATGCAGGAATCATCTTCGGGAGCATAGTTTTTTGTAATAATTCCGCTGATTTTTTCTTTTTCACAGTTTTCTTCAATAAGATTTTTTAGTTCTGTATATTTTTCATCCGGAAAATCGCCCTTGTTTGTAAGATAGCAGCAATTAATGATTTTTGAATAATTTTCAAGGTCATTTACAATCAGTTTTTCAGAATGTTTTTTTAAGGCGCGGGCAACAATCCCTGAGCCGGAAAATAAATCTGCACAGACAAGTTTTTCTTTTCCAAGTTTTTTTGAGATTTCATCGATTTCTTTTTCTATATTTCCAATCAGGCTTCGTTTATTGCCGATGTAGGTAATTATCTGGGTTGTAAGGAACTCCTGGTTTTCTTCCATTTTTTTTATTATGCCATAGTTGATTAAAAAAATACATCTGGAATTACGCGAAAAATTGCAGGTTTTTCTTATTCGCGCCCATATTTTATATTATGAAAGAAATAAAACTAAAAGATGAAATTAAGTTAAAAGACGAAAGTCTGGTCATTGATAATCCGGCCTTGCTTGCTGCAAAAAAGTATTTTGGAATTGACTATCTGTATCCGTGGCAGATGATGGTAATTGCAAATATTATGGAAGCCGAAAAATATCTGCATTTGTGCCCCCAGAATTTAGATAAAGAAGCACGAACCAGTACAACCATAAAGTGTGACGAATCTGACACAAAAACGCTTGGAAAGCAGATAGTTTTATTGCCGACCGGTGCCGGAAAATCTTTGTGTTTTTTAATTCCTGCCATGCTTTTGCCCGGAGCAACGCTTGTAATGTATCCTTTGTTAGCCTTAATGTCAGATCAGAAAAGGCGGATGGATGAAGGCGGAATTTCAAATGTTGTTTTCTGTGGAAATCAGACAAAGGAAGAGCGTGATGAAAATTTTAAAAAGATAAAAGAAGGTGCTAAGATTATTCTTGCAAATCCCGAAGTTTTACAAAATGAAGAACTTGTTAAACGGCTTTCTGCATGTAATATATCGCATGCAGCGATTGATGAAGCTCATTGTGTTTCTGAATGGGGCGACAGTTTCAGACCGGCATATCTTACACTTGGTAAGATTTTACAAAAATTGAATATTCCGCTTGTAACCGCCTTTACCGCGACCGCTTCTCCTTCTGTTCTGCAAAGAGTTTCCGAAGTCCTGTTTGAAGGCAATGCACACATCGTACGAAGTGAAAGTGACCGGGCAAATATTCATTACAATGTGGTTTACGCCTATGCAAAAGACCAGAAACTCCTGGAACTTGTGCAAACCCAAAAGCGCCCCATAATTATTTTTTGCGGAACAAGAAACCGTACGGAACAAACGGCAAAGCTTTTAAAAGAATATTTTTCACTGGTAAAAGAAAGTAAACCTGTTGAAAATAATGAAAATGGTACGGCTCTTATTTTTGATAACTCTCCTGAACTTGTACGCTTCTATCATGCAGGTCTTTCCAGAGAAGAAAAAGCAGAAACGGAAAAATGGTTTTTCCCAAAAGAAAATGCTGTTTTGTGCTGTACCTGCGCTTTTGGCATGGGCGTAGATAAAAAAAATGTACGCACAGTTATTCACAGGGATGTTCCTTCTACCGCAGAAAGTTTTATTCAAGAAAGCGGTCGCGGTGCAAGAGACGGCGGCATCGCACAATCTTTTCTGCTGTGGAATTATTCAGATTACAAAAAGTTTTCATCGTTTCCGCATAATAGCCGGGAACGTGTTTTGCTCGATTATGCACATGCTTCGTCTTGCAGAAGACAGGTTCTGCTTGATGCTCTTGGAGCAGAACAGGCAGCCTGTTCCGGCTGCGATATCTGTAATACCCGGGCAGCCATGGAACGAACGGCACAAAAACATACAGTATTGAAACAAGCTTCTGCTTTCCCGGCGGCCTTTTTAATAAATTTAAGAAAACAACACCGTGAAACTTTTATTCCGCCTGATTACAAAAATGCACGCGATCGAAACCTTGTTTTAAAAACTTTGCGCTATTACAGCCGTTCCTGGGATAAAGAAGAAGCACTTTCTTATTTGCAAAAAAAACTTAACCTTGCAACGCTAAAAACAAACGACGCTTTTACCTGGCAAAACAGCGACGTTCAGGAAATATTAAACCAGCTTTTTGATGAACAAAAAATTTTTGTATGCCGCTGGCCGTTCAAAAATAAAATCTCAGCTTCTTCGCAAAAAAACTGAAACTCTTTTAAATCCTGTGTTTTTCTGATAGAATTCTGCCGAAAATGTAAGAAGGGACTTGGTGTTTTTATCCGCGCACTGCTGTGTACCTGCGTTTGCGATTGCGCCTAGTCGCGCACAGCTTTCTGCAAGGCATGGCGTTCTGCTCTGCATGCTTTTGCAGTCTGCCCGGTTGCCACTGTACATTACATTTTCTGCTGGAGTTTAAAATATAAAAATGACCTCAGGTCAAAAAAATGCAGTCAGTCTATTAATAACTATTTCTCTTTTTGCCGCATTTACTATGGCTGCCTTTTCAGGTCTTTTTTCCCTGATAGAAACACGCTTCTATCAGCCTGCAAAGATTCAGCGGATATCCGAACAGTTAGACTATTTTTCTGAAAGTTACGATGAATATTTAAATTCAATTCTAAAAAAGCTTACAGAATATACAGGCCAAAAATCCATTTTAACCTACGCCGAGCAGCGTGCCGCTGATGAAGATGTTCGCGAACGAAGCCGTCTGACAGGTTCACTTTTTAATTCTCTTTCCGGGCTTACCGGAATCCGTATTATTGATTCAAATGCAAGAAGCGTTCATTTCAGCACCTATACAAATGACTATCTCAGAAACTCCGAAAATTTGCGTTCCTACAAAGACTATGCAAATTTAACAACCCCTTCCGAAACAGAAGAAATTCCTTTTGCAAAGATTTCGTTTACGCCGCAGGAGCTGAAAGAAAAAAAATATAAAATTCTTTCAGATGCAGAAAATAACCGTCTTATAATTTCGTTCCCGTTCTATGATTCTTATGCCGCATACCGCGGAATTGCCGTTTTCTATTTTTATGCCAACGATTTTAACAGGGAACTTTCAAAGAAAAATCTTATAACCTTTTCTGAAAATGCCAGAGTTATGGATTATTCAGAAAATAATGCCGATTGCTACGGTTTGGTTTTCGGGCTTCCTGTAATTGGAACAGAAATCCTTGAAAAACAGATTGTCCAGGCCTGGAAAAACAAGGCAGATAATGGCGAGCGGCTTGCTTCCTATGTTGAGCAGGAAGGCGAAGAACAGAATGAAGGCTACTGGATTTTATTTTCAAGCCGGAAGTCTGAATTTTGCATAATAAGCGGAATTTACCGTGACAATATTTTTGTTATGCCACAGCTTGTACGCATTGTCCTTTTGGTCTGCGTTTTCATTTCGCTTTTCCTTCTGGTTTATCTTATTGCCAATCTAAAGCACGATGATCTTGTAATTATAAAAAGCAGAATCCGCCGTTTCCAGTTTGCCGTTGTAAATGAATATTTAAACAAAAAACTTGATGTAGACTGGAACGTTGTTGCGCAAAACCTCGAAAAGCGCAAAGACGAAGTTTCTGAAAGTATCAGAAAAAGTCTTGGTGCCCGCCGCCTGAAAAAATACAGCAAAGAAATCGATGCCTTGCTGGAAAAAAGCTGGGCAGAAATTTTTCAGGCACTGCAGGTTCCTCAGGCGGCTTCAATTTCCATGGGCAATGCAAATGCGGCACTCCAGAATGCCGCCGAAATCAAGCAGATGCTCGAAGAAATTCTTTCAAGCGGCAAAATCAAAATTCAGGCAGTACCGCAGCCTTCTAGAGCAGCTGTTACACAAACCGCCGCACCAGCAGTTAGCCACGAAGCCGCTGAAATAGAAGAGGTTGAGGAAGCAGATATTGTTGAGGCCGATGAAGTTGAGTCCGCTGAAAGCGCTGAGACTGTAGAAGCCGTTGAAAATGCAGAAGCTGCAGAAAGCGTTGAAGAACTCGATGATATAGAAGATATAGAAGAAATTGAAGAGATACAAGAAGCTGATGATGCAGATGCACCTGAGGCTGTTGACGAAATTGAGGAAGTTGAGTCTATAGAAGAAGCAGCTTCAGCTGAAGATGTTGAAGAACTTAACGAAGCAGACTCTGTTGAAGAACTGGAAGAGATAGAAGAGGTTGAATCTGTAGAAGATGCAGCTGAAGCTGAAACAGAGGAAGCTAAATCAGCTGCTGCAGAAACTGTACAGGAAGCAGTTACCGCCGATGCTTCGCAAGATTCTGAATCGCCAGAAGATGTAGAAACTTTGGAAGATGCCGAACCTCTTGCCGAGGAATCTCCTGAACCGCTTGAATCAGTTGAATCGCTCGACACAGCAGAACCGGTTACAGAAAATTCCCCTGCTCCTGTATCGCAGGCAGAAGACGTTACAGACCAGTTTGTAGAACAAACTATTCAGAAATCTGTTTACGAAGTAGAGCAGATTCACGGATTTGATAAAGATCCTGAAATCACACATGAATATGTAAATGATTCTGGAAAAGAACTGTTTATATCTCACCCTGATTTTTCAGAGCTCGATGAAATTGCAGAACCTGAGCGGGAAAAAACTGAACCAGAAATCGCTTCAGAAAATCTTTCGAGAAATAGTTCTGAAAATCTTTCTCAAAGCAATAATATTGAAGACTCAACACCTGTAGAAGAACTTACCGATATAAACGGCAAGCCTTTATCATCTTCTTTTGGTATTTTCTCGTTTACAAAATTTGCGGCTAACAATAAACCTGTCATAGAAGCAGAGGACGCAGAAGATGCAATTGTAGAAGATGAAAACGGTCTTTATCATATTTCAGAAAACCTTGATACAAGTGCCATAAAAATTGATTATTCGTTTAAAAAACTTGTAGATTCTGTTTTACAGCCTGAATAAATCACTCTCTTTTCCTGCGGCGCCATATGTCGGTGCAAGTCATTTCGTCACAAGGCATGTCGGCGTAAGACCGTTGCTGTTTTCCCCCTGCTTCATTATAC
>JAEEWW010000078.1 GCA_016287815.1 Treponema sp.
CTTTGGTCAGCGCGTGTTCCGCTTCAAATCCTGTTCTGAAAAAAATATATTGATAGGCAAAAAAAAACGAGTCTGCAAAAAAAGCAAACTCGTTTGCAAGTCGGAATGACAGGATTTGAACCTGCGACATTCTGGTCCCAAACCAGACGCGCTACCAGCTGCGCTACATTCCGAATGTGAAAATAAATATATACGAAAAATTATTTTTATGCAAGTGGAATACTGATTATTTTTCGAATTTAACGGCATAAATTTATAAGCTATGCCGTAAATTCCTGTAAGTGTTACCAGTTTTCAAGATTCCATTCGCTATCGGTAAATCCGCACAGCTCCCTGAATTTCGGAAGAGAATAGCAGAATTCTACAAAACTTTTCCAGTCTTCGATGTTCTTATGGTGAAAACGCTGAATAACCTGAGTTTTAAGTTGTAAATAATTGCTGTTTACAGTTGCCCATAATTCAAATCCGCGTGGAAGGTTATGAACAAGCACTTCAAAGGCTTCATAAATTTTCTGTTTATCGTCAGTCTTTTTTGCTTCAATCCAGGCTTCGTAATTTTTTTTACATTGTTCCTTTGTTTCTTTTGTAATGTATTTTGTAAACGGGTCATAGTCAGAAGTCATAAACTTTTCCATGCTGTGCATGGTAGACTGTGACATAATGATTTCATGGTGATGATATCTTTGGAACTCCGGCATGAAAACTCCGTTTCCCTTTATGTCATAAGTTACAAGAATGCCTTTAAGGTAAGCATCATGGGACTGGTGCGGCTGCATGTTGCTTCCAAGAGTTTTTGCAAGTTTTTCCTTTACAGGACCGCTGCTAGTATCTATTTCGCCGACATTAAAAGAGTTTTCAATCGCCCGCTGGGCACGTTCAAGATTAAATACTTCTACGTTTCTAATTTCAACCATGCGCTAATTATATCTGATATTTTCATTTTTGAATATATTATTTATTTAAATGTATAGTTTTCCAAGATTCCGGCATAAAAAATATTTGCATAAAAGAAAAATTGCTCTGTGGGACGCAGGGAAAACCAAATTAAGGGGAACCTGCAGGAATTTCATGGGCGGTAGCCACTGCGGTTCAACAGGAAGCAGGTGGATTCCTTGATTTTTTTCCCGTTGCTGGGACCCGCAGAGCAATTTTTATAACGCAAGTATTTCTTAGAAATGACGACATTTGGCTATTTGTTTAAATGTCATGGCAAAACAATGCGCAGAATTAAATAAAAATATTTGCGTTGGACCGGATATTTTGTTATAGTTTTTTTATGAAAAAGTTTCTGCCAGTTTTTTTAGCATTTCTAATATGTTTTTCCTCGTGCAGCAAATCTAAATCTTCATCAGATGTTAATTCTTCCAGCGGATTTATACAGGAGATTTTTTCTGAGCGCAAACTTGAATGGACAGCAGAACTTGAAAACCTTTCTGAATCAGGTAAAACGAATGTTTCTCCGCGAATGCCTGAAAAAATCCGCTTAAATGCCGTTTCTTACGGTGTTTTTGTGGCAAATAATAAAGATTCGTTGTATCCTTATATTGAAGGCTTTGCATCGCTTGATTTGACAGCCTTAAACACAGAAGCCGAAGAAGTTGTAAAAGGCTTTTGCAAGTCGTTCTGTGCTTCTGAAAGCCTGGATTCTTTTATGGCAGAAAAATCCATAAGTGAGCTGGTTTTCTTTAAGTCAGACACGGATGCATTGTTTTCTTCTGCAGAACAAGAAAAAACTGATTCAGAAACTTCAAATGATTCAGCTATAAATACAGGTTTTACATATATTTATGGAAAACCTTTTGTAACCGATGATACTTTTGAAGTTCCGGTTTGTTTTATAAGTAAGAAAGGTCGTCTGACTGTTTATTTATATCTGGATAAAAAGTCTGATTGGAAAATAGAACAGATACAAATAAAAAAATGGCAGGTAAGTTAAACATGGAGCAGCAGCTTACAGGAATTGAACGGGAACTGGTTTTAAAATATCTTCAGGACGCAAATGTTCCTGTAACGGTAACTCCTCTGGAAACTATTTCCGAATCTCTGGTGCATTCAGCAACAAGTGCCGTTTTTCCTGTTGCTTTAAGCGCCGAAAAAATGACTGTTTTAAATCAAGGTATCATTTTGTTAAAAAATCCGCCTCAGGCAGCTTCTGCCTTTGAAGGAAAAACAGTTCGTGTTGAATTTTATTTTAACGGTCTTGGCCTTTGCTTTATAACAAAAGTGGCGCAGGTTTCTTCCGGGCTTGCTCTGGTTATTCCTTCTGAAATCAGCAGGATATCAGAAACTCCAGTTCAGAAAACTAACGCCTTTACGGCAGAACTTTCATATAAAACAGAGGATGGAACTGATGTAAATCTGCTTTGTACTGCGGCTGCAGGTTACAGATTATTTTCAAAACCCGCATGGTCAGAAATTCCTGCTTCTGATAATCCTTCTGCTAAAAAATACCTTGAACAGTTTGTAACTGTTGCAAAAAGCAAAAGTGAAGGCGGCTATGGCATTTATCTTATTCCGATATGCCGTTATCTTGCTTCTTCTATAAAACTTTTCCGTCCTTTGCAGAACAGGGCAGAAAATCCTGAAGTTCTTTATGTAAACCACGAATATCTTGTTTTTGGCAATTCTTCTGCAAAACTTGATTTTAAAGAGAATCTTGAGTTTGATTTAAAACTTGCTTTTCCGCTGGATATAAAGCCGATTTCTGTGCGGGATGTTTATGCACATTGTACTGTTCATGCAGTCTATAAATGTGATGACGGTTCTAAAGAATGTGCTGTCTGCAAGCTTGATATTGAAAAAGAAGAAGATGTGCGTTTCGTTTACGAAATGTCTACCAAAAATCTGTTTATTTAACGAATCTGAATTATATAATAATTCCAGACATTCGTGTATTGCAGGAAGTGCACTTCGCATTGACCGTAGTTATTATATAGTCAAAATGTTGGGGTTACTAAACAATACTTGCTTGATAAAAAATTACTCTGCGGGTCCCAGCAACGGGAAAAAAATCAAGGAATCTCCCTGCTTCTTGCTATACCGCAGCGGCTATCGCCAATGCAATTCAAGCAGGTTCCCCCTTAATTTGGTTTTCCCTGCGTCCCACAGAGCAATTTTTCATTTTATACCTATTTTTTTGAAAAACTTGACATTCAGGCTATATAATAATTCCAGGTACAGGCTTTTCTTCTGTTACAGCATCTTTTTCTGATTCTTCTATAGTTTTGTCTATATTTTCTTCTGAAGTATTGTCTTCTACAGAATTATCTTCTACAGGAGAAAGTTCTTTTTTTGTTTCTGAAGGCAAATTTCCTAAGAATACTGCGATTGGATGTAGAAATGAAATATTTGCACAGATAATCTTAATTATTACTGTTGTAGGAACTGCCAGCAAAAAGCCTGAAAATCCCCATATTCCGCCCCAAATAGAAAGGCTGACAAGGATTATAAACGGAGAAAGTCCGAGTTTTAATCCTGTAATTCTTGGTTCGATAATGTTTCCTAAAGTGAACTGTGTTACTACAACTAAAAGCGTAACTAAAAAAACAGTTGAAATATTCGGGTAAAATTGAATTAAAGAAAAAATAATTGTTATTATTGATGCGATAATTGAACCGAATGTAGGAATGAAATTTAATACAAAAGCTATTACACCCCAGACAACAGGAAAGTCCATTCCGATAAAAAATGTTCCGATGCCAATTATAAGTCCGGTTAACAATGAAATAATGAATTTTATTGAAATGTATTTTGTAATTTCAAGGATGATATTGTGGCTTGCTCTTGTAACTCTTCCTTTTACTTTTTGTGTGGCAAAGGCAAAAGTAAGCTTTTCCTTCATAATATTAATTTCACTTACAAGGAAAAGAATCAGAAGCATTACCATTAAGATGTTTTTGCCTAGAAAAATTGTACTTCCCGTAAAGTTTATGATTGCATTCTGAAAAGCATTTCTTACACCAAGCTGGTTCCAAAGATTTTCAAAAAGAGTATTTGTTTCGTTAAACGGCAGCTTAAAGGCTTTTGCAAAAATTTCATAAATTGCCAGAAGCCTTGTTTCATAGCGCGGATAAAGGGTTACAATGGTTTTAAGGCTTGAAATAAGCATGTTTCCTACAGTAACAATCGCGATTATAGAAACAGTCAGAATTGCCACTGTAGAAATAATCCACGGAATGTGAAATTCTTTTTTTAATTTTTCCAGTAATGGAAGCATAACCAGTGAAAGCAGGATTGCAAACATTACTGGAACTATAATTTGAGAAGCAAGCTTTAGAACAAAGCCTGAGGCGATGATACTGATAAACAGCAGAAGATAAAAAATCGCCCTGCTGTATTTATCCTGCTTCATACTCAGTTTTTCTTTGGCTTCGGCCCGATTTTGTCAAATCCGCACAATGGAACTAATACTTCAGGAACTGTGATTGAACCATCTTCATTCTGATAATTTTCAAAAATTGCAAGCATGGCTCTTCCTACAGCAATTGCAGTTCCGTTAAGCATGTGAACGTATTTGTTTTTTCCGTCATCATCTTTATAGCGTACGTTCAGGCGGCGGCTCTGGTAATCTGTACAGTTAGAAGTAGAAGTTACTTCACCGTATTCTCCGCCGTTGCGTCCCGGCATCCATGCTTCAAGATCCCACTTGCGGTAAGCCGGTGCTCCAAGGTCTCCTGTACATGTATCTACAACGTGGAATGGAAGTCCAAGTCCTGTAAAGATTTCTTCTTCGATTAAGCGGAGTTTTTCATGGATTTTATCTGAATCTTCCGGTGTGCAGTATACAAACATTTCTACTTTGTCGAACTGATGAACGCGGTACAAACCTTTGCTGAACTGTCCTGCTGCTCCTGCTTCGCGGCGGAAACAGTGGGAAAGTCCGCAGTAGAAAAGCGGAAGTTTTTCTTTTGGAAGGATTTCACCAGAGTGGTATCCGCCAAGAGTAATTTCTGCTGTTGCTACAAGACATGTTCCTTCGTCTTCAATAGCGTAAACGTTTGATTCGTTTCCGCGCGGATTAAATCCGATTCCCTTAAGGATTTCTTCGCGTGCAACATCCGGTGTTATAAACGGAGTAAAGTTGTGTTTCCTTAAGATGTTTAAGGCATACATAATAAGTGCCTGTTCAAGGAAAACGGCTTCATTTTTTAAGTAATAGAATTTAGGACCAGAAACCTTTGTTCCGCGGTCAAAGTCAATCAAATCCAATTCTTCGCCAAGCTGAATATGATCTTTTGGCGGGAATGTGAACTTCCTTGGTGTTCCGACTTTCTTTACTTCAAGATTTTCTGTATCGAGTTTTCCGATTGGAACATCTGGATGACACATATTTGGAATGTTACGCGCAGCTTCTTCAAGTTTTGCTTCATAATCTGCAAGCTCTGCATCAACCTTGGAAATTTCTTCCTTAATTGTCTTGCCTTCGGCAATAAGCTTGTTTCTTGTTTCTGCATCAAGCTTGCCTTTCATTGCTGCGGCATTTTCGTTACGGCGCTGCTGAAGGTTCTGTTTTTCAGTTACCAGTGCAGTACGCTTGTCATACAAAGTGACAACAAGATCAGCATCTGCTGTCATATTACGGTTTTTAATATTTTCTTTTACGGCTTCAAGGTTATCCTTGATAAATTTATAGTCTAACATAAACTTTATTCTAACTTCCTGTGATTTTTATTTCAAGGCATAGGTCACATTCACAGTAACGCTTATGTCTGTTTTTCCTGCATTTATACCTGTTGCTGCTTCGCTTACTGCTGAATCAGCAAGCATCATTGCATTCATTTTTACGGCTCTTGGTGTGTTATACGGCTCATAAACTTCATTTATAGAAATGATTTTCCCTATATCTGCTCCGCCGGTTCCTGCTAAAAGTTTTGCAGTTTCCTCTGCGTTTTTCATTGCAAGAATTCTTGCCTGCTTTACGGCAGGAGCTGTATTGTTTACGCCAAAACTTAAAGAAGAAAACTCATTGGCACCGGCTTTTACTGCCGCATCAATAACCGAACCTGCATTTGAAATAGTTCTTACGATTGCAGAAATCTTATTCGAAACCTGATAGTTTCCCCGAACCTGTCTGTTATTTTCCCAGTGTGACTCCTGATAAATATCATAGTCTCTGGTAGAAATGTCTTCTTTTGTAAGCCCGCTTTCAATTAAAGCATTTGTAACGGCTTCCATTTTTTCTGCATTTTCTTTAGTTGCGGCCGTAAGTTCTTTTGCTGAAGTTCTTACAGACATTGTAATTGTAACATAGTCCGGTTCAACAGAAACGGAACCTGTTCCTGTTACGGAAATCTGTCTGTTCTGTACCTGAACCTGTTTTACAGTACAGGAAGCAAGCATCATAAGAATTGCTGCTGTAATGATAATTGAATATCCTTTTTTCATTTGAGTACCTCAAAATTAATTTGACTTTTTCTTAGCGGATGTTTATGTAAAAGCGCTTAAGGTATATGCTGCGCTCATTTGCTTTCTTCCACAAAGGGCTTTGCCGGTAATTTTTAATGATTACGTCGTAAGCATCTATTGCGCTTTTTATATCCTGAACAGGAGATTTTTCTTCAAGAATCTGTCCCTGAAGGTAAAGTGCTTTATCTAAATCTAAGTCACTTTGCTCAAAAAAATCAGTTACAAGATGAAGGGCGGTTTCATAATTCTTGCTGTCATAGGCTTTCTGCGCTTTTTCAAGAAGTTCTGCAACAGACGAATTGCCTGCAATAATTTCATCAGCGGCGGTTTTGCTTTCTGTTTCCGGCAAAGCCTGTTTATTTGAAGTGTTTTTTACCTGATTTACCTTTGCGCTGCCGGTCTGCTTTTGAGCTGATTCTGTTTCTGTCTGAATCCTTGTTTTCCCGCTGCGTTCAGAATGCTCTTCCTGATAATCAGAAACATTTTCTGCTTCTGAATATGTTCCGTAACTAGAAGAAGCTGTTGAAGATTTTCTTGAAGAATAAGGTTCGTCAGAACCTGTACCTGCATTTCCTGAATCAGCATTTTCAAAGTCTTTTTCGTCCTCAGAAGCTCTTGTGCCAGAGGTCGTCATATCAGCAACCTGTAAATGATTTTCCTTTAAAAGATCAAAATTAGGCGCCGGCGGAACAATCTGTTCATAAGAAGGAGCTTTTACATGTTCTTTTGAAGTTGTTTCTTCGCTTTCAACTGTAACTTCCAGAAAATCGTCAATATAAGAGCCTGTTAAAATATCGTTTTTGTAAAAATGGAGCAGGGTAGTTCCCTGATTCCGTGCACGGAAAGTAAAAGACGTTTTTTCCTGATTAAGTTTTCCTCTTCCAAAAGAAATAAGTTTTGCATTTTTTTCAGTTTCGCCCATAAAAAGCCAGCCGTTGCCGGGATATTCTACGTCCAGAAACTGATTTTTCTTTATTGTAATGGCTCGTGATGGCTGTGGCGGCGGAGGAAGTTCTTCTATAAAATCTTCTTTCTCTTCTGTATTTTCAGCCTGTAAATCTTCTTCGGTATTAAGATTCTGTAAACCCTGATTTTCAGACGGAAGATTTGAAGTGCCTTCAATAGCTTTCCCGATATTTTCGACCGCAGTGTTTGCTGCAGTATTTGTTATAGGATTTGCTACAGAAGGTTTTGCGGCAGGCGAACCTGTTTCCGGCGGAAAAGGCTGTATAATCAATTCTGAAGGTAATTCTGACGGAGCCTTATTCTGCAAAAAATTATCCTGTGCAGGTAATTCAAAAACTTCCGGTTCTGTAAAGCGAGTAGATTCATTATTTACAGTTTCCCGTAAAGTTTCCTGATCTGTTTCTTTTGCAGCTTCCTGTACTACTTCCTGGGCAGATGCAAAATTATTTGTAGAAGTCAAAATACCAAGTGCGGGTAAGAGAAATAATGAAATAATTGGTTTTAACAATGTTTTTTTCACGGTGCTGCTCCCAGAAGTTCATTGATTAAACTGTCATTTGCCTTTTTCAGGTCTTCAAGATTTTCATCATCTGGAACTGTAAAATGTTCTTCTATTTCCTTTTCTGTCCACTGAGGCTTAGGATTCCGGCTTAAAGCGTATCCGTCAGGCATCTGCGGACCGTCAGGTTTTATTATCTCCTGATCAGGGGTAAAATTTTCCATTACCTGCGGTGTGCGCACCGTTTTTACTTCTTTTTTTGTAACGGATGAGCAGGAATGAACTGTAAAAATAATGAACGCAAGAATTGCAAAAACAACAAGGATAATGCAGGTTAAAGCAACCTGTTTCTTTGTCTTTACAAATTCAACGAGGTCATCAATTTTTTCTGTCAAAAAATCAGGTAGCTGAATCATCAGTATTCTTTTCTGCTTCTGTTGATGTGCCTTCTGCACTGCCTTCTTCTATGGTTCCTGCAGAATTATCCGCATTTTCCATATTTTCAGTTGCTTCTGCAGTTCCAGTTCCGGCAGAGCCGGTTGGTACAGAAGAACTTGTAGCAGTTACGATTGAGCCATCAGGATTATGAATCCGTTTTGGTGGTCTTGGAGGAATGTAGACATCCTTTTCAGGTTCTACATCTTCTTCAATAAACGGCTGTTCAACTTCTTCAGGAAGTTTTCCAACCTTTATATCTTCGTCAAGACGCAGCGCAATAACCTTACTTACGCCGGATTCTTCCATTGTAACACCGAGCATTGTGCTTGCGCCCATAACGGTTTTCTTGTTATGAGTAATTATAATGTATTGGCTGACATTTGCAAAAGCTCTTAATGTAGTAACAAAACTAGAAACGTTCTTGTCGTCCAGCGCAGCATCAATTTCGTCCAAAAGACAGAATGGGGAAGGGCGAACCTGATATGTAGCGAACAGCAAGGCAACGGCTGTCATTGTTTTTTCACCACCGGAAAGAAGAGCAATGCTTTCAAGTTTCTTTCCAGGCGGCTGGGCAAGAATATCTATACCGCTTGCAAGAACATTCTGCGGGTCAGAAAGACGCAGTTCTGCGCGGCCTCCGTTAAACAGGCGGCGGAACATGTTATGAAAATTCTTTTTGATTTTATTGTAAGTTTCCAGGAACATTTCCGTAGATTTTGCCTTGATTTCTTCTGCAACACGCTCAAGGTTTTCAAGACTTACCTTAGTATCGTTATAATTTGTAAGCTGCCTTTCGTAGCGTTCTTTAACTTCGCCAAACTCTTCCGGAGCCATAAGGTTTACCTGACCGAGAGCCTTAAGCTTTTCTTTTGCGGCAGCCAGGGTTTCCCTAAGTTCCGCCGCCGGTGTAATGATTTTATACATCCGCTCTTCAAATTCCATAAGGTCGCGCGAATGTGTATCCATAAAGTTCTGCTTTACGTTGCGGATTTCTGTATCAAGTGAACCAAGGGAAACGGAAAGCTGTTCGTATCTTGCCTGATATTTATTCTGCTCTTCCTGTTTTTTGCTTAAAACTTCCTGTTTGCCTGAAACGCTGCTGTTTCCTTCGGCAATTTTCTGGTCAAGTTCTGTCAAATCGGCGGCAAGGCGTTGTCCGCGGTTTTCAATTTCGGCAAGTTCCTGTTCAACTCCAAGAATCTGCTCGTTAATGTCTTCTGCACGTTTCTGCTCGCTGTATAATTCGTCTTCGTTCGTACGCAAAGAATTTTCTTCGGAAGTAAGGCTTCTGCGCAGCAAGTCAATCTGCTGTTTTGCCGCCGTAACTTCAGCCTGCATCTGTGCTTCGTTTACGCGAAGCTTAGAAAGAGTTTCCTTATATTCGTTGATTTTACCGGCAAGTCCGGAATTTGCCGAATGCAGTTCATTAATCTTGTTTTTATTTTTTTCCTGCTCGTCTTCGTTTGCCTTAATCTTTTCGTCAATTTTGCGTTTCTGGGTAATAATACCTTCAGGCGAAAGGAATTCCTGCAGGAACGAAGGTGTAGTTTTAATATAATTGCTTACTGCCTGCGCAAGCTCAGAAGTAAGACGCTCAGCTTCTGTAAATGCATTGAGCGCATCCTGTGCCGCCTTTGCAGCATTAGCTCCGCTTGCAACGGCATCTGCAAAAATATTTTTTCTTCCTTCTATATATATCTTTAATTTTTCAAGCTGACCTTCAAGCTCTTCTTTTGCCTTACCTGCGCTTGCTGTAGAAAGTCCTGCTTCCTTCAACTTTGAATCAAGTTCTGTAACGATGTTTTCTGTAATAGAGCCAAGCTCTGAACGCAGATTAGAATGAATTTCTTCAAGGCTCTCGATTTCTTTTTCACATTCGCCGGCTGCCAGATCATTTTCTGTAATCTGATTTCCTGCCTGTTCGATATTCTGCTGGAAAGTTTTAATATTCTGAGAAATTGTTTCAATCTGTTTTACTTTCTGGTGAAGTTCAGCATTCTGACTGTCAATTTCTTCGTTTAAATTATCGATTCTGTCCTGAATTGCCCTTCCGTGCGCTTCTAGCTGACCGATTTTTTCTTTGATTTCATTAGAACGCGCATTGAACTGCTTTGCCAAATCAAGTTTGCCGTTCTTTTCTTTCTGAATACCGATTAAATCAGCCTGTTTTTTATAAACCTCTTCCTGCATGGCTTTAATCTTGTCCATGTTTTCAGAAAGAGTGTTTGTAATGGCTTCAATTTCCTGTCTTACTGCGTTGCGTTTTTCTTCAACGTTTTTAAGGTCTTCTGCTCTGTGAACTTTATCCTGAATAAATCCCTTAAGTTTTAATAGCT
Organism: Treponema sp.; assembly: GCA_016287815.1. Classification (GTDB taxonomy): domain Bacteria; phylum Spirochaetota; class Spirochaetia; order Treponematales; family Treponemataceae; genus Treponema_D. The sequence continues at coordinate 10,645 of JAEEWW010000078.1, forward strand.
GAATATCAAGTTCATTGTTGAAAATATCTTCACGAATCTGGCGGTACTGTGTAGTTTTTTCAGACTGAATCTTAAGCGTATCGTAAGAACGCTTTATTTCTGCAAGAGAAACTTCAATCTGCTGAAGGTTTATGCGGGTTTTTTCAAGCTCGCGTTCTGCTTCTGCACATTCTGCCTTGCTGCGGCTGATACCTGCTGCTTCTTCAAAAAGATAGCGGCGGTCTTCCGGCTTGCTCGAAAGAATCTGGTCAATCTTACCCTGTTCCATTACAGAATAGGCAGCTTTACCGACACCAGTATCCATGAAAAGCTTTCTGATTTCAGAAGGACCAACCTGAGCATTGTTAATGTAATATTCATTTTCGCCTGAACGGAAAATACGGCGTTTAATTGCAATTTCAGGAGCTTCCAGAGGCAGAAGTCCATTTTCATTCATAATTGTAAGCGTAACTTCTGCAACGTTTAATGGCGGACGGCGTTCTGTTCCATTAAAAATAATGTCTTCCATTTTTGCCGCACGCAGATTTTTTGATTTATTTTCTGCAAGAACCCATTTTATTGCATCAACAACGTTACTTTTTCCACAACCATTCGGACCTAAGAGGGCAGTAATTCCGTCCGCAAAATCAACATGAACTTTATCTGCAAAAGATTTAAAACCGAATATATCAAGACTTTTTAAAAACACAAAAACCTCATTTTCACGCCGGAACCGGCACAAGTTTTGCCGCTAAAAGCAAGGCAAAGCCATGAATAAAGAAATTCAGTGTATTATACCACTTTTCCGTGCATTATAAAAGTAAGTTTTATATTTTTTTTTACAGCTGTGGTGTCTGAATCTTTCCGGCGTATAATTCTTTCGGATAAACCGTTATTTTAAGGCGTTTTTCAAGGACTGCAAATTTATTAAGTTCAAATTCGTCGCCGATTACAACGTTGATTCCTGTTCTGCCGGCACGAGCGGTTCTTCCTGCGCGGTGTACAAAAAAATCATCGGTTTCAGGTAAATCCATCTGAATTACATGGGAAATATCTGTAATGTTAAGTCCGCGGGCGGCTAAGTCTGTTGTAACAAGAACATTGCACTTGCCGTTTCTGAACTGGTCGATTGCAGCCTTACGCTTTTTTTTATCTGTTTTTGAATAGAATCCTGTACATTTTATTTTTTTGAAAGTCAGTTTTGATACAATGTTTTCTACCTGATCTGAACGCGCAGTAAAAACTAGAGCTTTTTCTGGCTTTTCTGCATTTAAAAGCTGGCGCAGGGTAGAAATCTTTTCACGGCGTTCTGCAAAAATTGCCCAGTGTGTGATTCTCTTTCTTAAAACGTCTTCCGGCGGCAGGAAAATCATTTTTATCTTTTCACCGGTTTTACCGCGGATTTCGCCTTTTTCTTTTTGCGATGCCGCATTACTTAATGCCGAATCAGGCAAAGCGGAGGCAAAAGCGTTTTTTGTTTTTTCGTTGATTGTTGCAGA
>JAEEWW010000079.1 GCA_016287815.1 Treponema sp.
TCAGGAACTGAAAAATCTTAAAAACCCGATACCTTGTGTGGTTTGTTCTCCACTTGTATGCGATGGTTCCGCAGAGGCTGTAAGGGCTAAGGAACTTGGTGCGGCCGCAATAATTTACCGTCCTCCTGCAACGCGTATAAAACTTTTTCTGGATGAAAATAAACTAAGGCTGCATGATGCACTTGTTGGTGCGTATAACAGTTCTCCAAAAGAAAGGGCTGTTCATATAGCTGTTCCTTCTAGAAAAGAAGTTCAGCCAAAACTAAGTCCGGATGTAATTTTAAGCAAACCTACAGAAGCCCGCAAGGTTATTGAAACTACAAAAACCGTAATTGTTGTTGGAGCCAGTACAGGTGGAACAGAAGCATTAAAGGATTTTCTTTCCGTGCTACCAGAAGATACTCCCGGGATGGTAATTGTTCAGCATATGCCGGAACATTTTACGGCGGCTTTTGCTTCCCGTCTGGACAGCCATTGTAAAATGAAGGTTAAGGAAGCAAAAGACGGTGATGAAGTTGTAACAGGGCAGGCCTTAATTGCGCCTGGTAATAAACATACACTTTTGCGGCGCTCCGGTCAGAAATACTTTGTAGAAGTTATGGATGGTCCGCTTGTAACAAGGCATAGACCTTCTGTTGATGTTCTGTTCCGTTCTGCGGCAATTTCTGCCGGCAAAAATGCAATTGGCGTAATTATGACCGGAATGGGCGATGACGGCGCAAAAGGTATGAAAGAAATGCATGATATGGGTGCATATAATATAGCGCAGGATGAAAATACATGTATTGTATTCGGGATGCCTGCGGAAGCTATAAAAAATGGTGGTGTGGATATAGTTGTTCCGTTGCAGCAGATTGCAAGAACAATTTTAGCAAGACCTTTAAAGCGATAAAAAAACGATAGAAAAGCTGCTGTAACGCAAAAAGGTTTTTGAAGGAGGAATATAATGGATTCGATTCGTTCACGCATTGTATTTTTTATTACTGTAATAACTGTCTTTTTAGCCGCTGTTTTAACTACGGTTTCTGTTATTAATATTAATAAAATTACAAAAACCATGTCTAATACAGATATTGAAAGTTTATCAAAGGAAATGGCAAATAACATTTCTAATAAAATGCTTTCTGAATATATAAGACTTGAAATGATAGCAATTCGTCCTGAAATACGGAGTTCAAAAACTTCTATCAGACAGAAGGCGCTTTCTCTAAAAGGAGATGTAAAACCTGAATTAGACCACAGATATTTTACTGTGGCTGATAAAAATGGAAACGGCTATAACTCAGAAGGAGCGGCCGTTGATGTTTCTACCAGAAATTATTTTAAAGAAGCAATTACAGGAAAGAATACTGTAAGCGATATAATTGTAGGAAAACTTAATGGAAAAGCTTCATTTATCTATGCTGTTCCATTTTATGATGAAAACAATCAGATACAGGGAATAATCTGTTTAAATAAAAGTCCTGAAGCACTTGTAAAACTTTGTGCAGAAACAACAGTAGGTTTGAGCGGCAGTCCGTTTATTATTTCTACAGAAAGCGGAAACCTTGTAGGATATAAAGAACAGAAACTTGTAGATGACCATATAAATCCTGAAAAACTTGGCTTATCAAACCCTGAGTATAAAACCTGGGGTGAAATAACAGCTAAAATGAAAGCGGGAAAGAGCGGTGTAGGGCTTTATGAATGGGAAGGTTTAACACGCTTATGTGCATACAGACCGATTCCGGGAGTTCCATTTGCGCTTGGAGCAGAGCAGCCCAAAAAAGATTACGACCGGATGACTGGTAAAACAATAATCGAAATGATTATCGGCTCTGTTTTTGCAGTTGGTTTTGCAATCTGGATTGCGGTTCTTTTTTCACGAACAATGTTAAAAGGACTTAAAACAGTTCTGTATGCACTGGAAGACATTGCAAACGGAAATCTGCTGATTACAAGTGTTTCTAAAAAAGATATCAGCAAACTTGAAAAGCGTAGAGATGAATACGGTCAGATGGTAAAGACCTTAAAAATGATGGTTGACCGCTTGAAAGAAACTGTATTTAAAATCCGTACGGCAGCGCAACATGTTCAGGCTGGTGGTGAACAGATAAGTGCTGCAAGCCAGTCTGTTTCTTCAGGAGCTTCTGAACAGGCTGCCTCTACAGAAGAAATTTCTGCAACAATGGAACAGATGACTTCAAATATAAGGCAGACGGCTGATAATGCTTCAAAAACTGATGCGATTGCAACAGAAACAAGCGTAAACTCTAAGGCAGGTGGAGAAGCAGTTGAACAGGCTGTTGCTGCAATGGGTGAAATAGCAGATAAGATTGGTATTATAGAAGATATTGCAAGTCAGACAAATCTTTTGGCCTTGAATGCGGCGATTGAAGCTGCGCGCGCAGGCGAAGCAGGAAAAGGCTTTGCCGTTGTTGCAAGTGAAGTTAGAAAGCTTGCAGAACGTTCACAGGTTTCTGCGGCAGAAATAAACGAACTTTCCGTAAAAACGGTAGACCTTTCTCGTACGGCTAATGAAATGATTTCTAAGGTTATTCCGAGTATTGAACAGACTTCACAGCTTGTTGATGAAATTGCAACTGCTTCCAGAGAGCAGGACAATGGCGCGCAGCAGGTTAACATTGCAATTACACAGCTTGATACGGTTGTACAAAAAAATGCTTCGGCTGCAGAACAGATGGCCGCAATGGCAGAAGAACTTACAACGGAATCAAAAAAGCTTGTAGAAGCATTGAATTTCTTTAAGCTGGATGAAAGTGAGTTTAAAAACGCAAAAAGCCAGAAAAAGGAAACAGCGGCTAAACCTGTTGAACCAAAGAAAGTTGAAAAGAAGATTGCTTTGGAAGAGCGAACAGAACGACCAAAAGAAAATTCTGTACCTAAGCAAAGTCAGAGTCAAAATATGGAACAACCGTTACAAACTCAAGTTTTTGAAGAAAAACCTGAACAGGATTCTATAATCACTGAGTCTAAGACAGAACCTAAAGAAGATTCCAGCGGTTTTCCGACATCTGCATTTGATGATCTTATAAGTGATTCAGACTTTGAAGAATTCTAAATGCCGTATCTTTCTGTAAAACAGTGGCGGGCATTTCAGCTTAAATTTTAACCTTGAAACTGCAGTGCTTTTTGCTGTATTATCAGAAGTTATGAAAACTTCACAGACAATTTTATACACATTGCGTGATTCTCCGTCAGATGCTGTTATTGCAAGCCATCAGCTGATGATTCGTGCCGGATTTATAAAAAAACTTGCAAACGGATTGTATACATATCTTCCGTTCGGTCTTCGCTCTTTTAGAAAAGTAGAAAATATTATTCGCGAAGAATTGGACAGAGTCGGCTGTTCAGAAATTAAGCCGACTGTTATTGTTCCTGGTGATTTATGGAAAGAAAGTGGCCGCTGGGAAACTATGGGCGGCGAAATGCTTCGCGTTCAGACACGCGGCGGACAGGACATGGTTGTTAGTCCGACTGCAGAAGAAGCATTTACGGCGTTATTCCGCGACATGCTTACAAGCTACAAACAGATGCCTGTTATTCCTTATCAGATTAATACAAAATATCGTGATGAAATCCGTCCCCGCTATGGTGTAATGCGCGGCCGTGAATTTGTTATGATGGATGCATATTCTTTTGATGCTGACCAGAAGTCCCTTGATGAATCTTATGATAGAGTTGCTTCTGCTTATCACAGAATTTTTAAGCGTCTTGGACTTACTATAATTCCTGTAAAGGCAGATACCGGTGCAATGGGCGGTTCCGGTTCAGAAGAATTTATGGTAGAAAGCTCAATCGGTGATAACACTTTGATTCTCTGCCCGAAATGCGATTATGCGGCAAATGTTGAAAAAGCTGCATGTAAGGCTGATGTTGCTCTGGATGCTGACGGTAAGGAATATGTTAAAACTGACAAAGCTGTTGAAGAAGTTGCAACACCGAATGTTTTCAGTATTGAAGACATGGAAAAATTCTTTAATACAAAATCAACTGCATTCTTAAAGGCTTTGGTTTACAAAGTTTACAATGTTGGTTTAGATTTTTCTAAAAATGAATTTTACAAGAATGCAAAAAAGGTTAACGAAGGCGGCGAAGCTTATATTCCTGAAGCCTTTGTTTGTGTTTTAATCCGCGGTGATTTAGACGTTAATGAAGTTAAACTTGCTGCTGCATTAAAGGCAAGCGGAGCAGAACTTGCAGGTCCTGAAGATGTTTTAAAATATTCAGGCGCGCCACATGGTTTTGTAGGTCCAATCGGATTGAAGATTCCTGTAATTGCGGATAATTCTACACTTTCTATGCATGACTGCTTTGCAGGAGCTGGTAAAGAAGGCTACCATGTTAAGCATGTTGAACCTGGCCGCGATTATACACCGTTTATGACAGCTGATGTCCGCACTGTAAAAGAAGGTGACTGCTGTCCTGAATGCGGTGCAAAACTTTACACCAAAAAAGGTAATGAGCTTGGTCACATCTTTAAGCTTGGAACAAAATATACAAAGTCCATGAACATGACTTACCTTGACTTAAACGGTAAACAGCAGATTCCTCTTATGGGCTGCTATGGAATTGGTCTTGACCGTACACTTGCTTCAATTGTCGAAGAGCACCATGACGATAACGGAATTATCTGGACAATGAGCACGGCTCCGTACCAGGTTGTTATTGTTCCAATTAAATATGACGGTGAAATGAAGACTGTTGCCGACAAGATTTACGATGAATTGAATAAGGCAGGAATTGAAGTTCTTCTTGACGATAGAAATGAACGTCCTGGAGTTAAGTTTAAGGATATGGATTTAATCGGAATTCCTGTAAGAATTGTTGTTGGCGATAAAAATCTTCCGAACGTTGAATTAAAGCTGCGTGCAAATAAGGATGCAGAATTGATTCCGGCAGATAAAGCCGCTGAAAAAGCTGCTTCTATTGTACGCGAGGAACTTGCAAGACTTAATGCGTAGGATTCTTTTGGCGAGAAAGTTTTATTTTCTTCGGTTAAAGATGCGGAGTGCTTTTTTTATAGCGTCGGTGGTTATGGCACTGGCAGTTTTGCCGACTCCTTTGGCGGCGCTGCCTTGTGTTGATTCATATATAACCGACACTTCCGGAGAGTATGTTTACTATAAAGACAATACTTTCCGCCGAAAATCTTATGTAGGTTTTTTATATTATGATGATTCTGCTTTTGCTGCGCGCTATTATGCTCCTGCGGATGAAAAGCAGAAACTTCCTGCAAAAGAAATTTCAATTTTAGTAAGTGTTGATACAGAATCAAATCATTTTGATATTACTGGTGAAAAATTCCTGACATCAATTTCGATGGATCCTCAGGATGCGGACATTGTAAACTATCTGCACGATTTAATGTTTGAATTTACAGAGCGCCGGCAGAAAGTTTGGGATGTTAGTCCTGAAACGGTGGATTATACTGGTATTAGTGCTAAAGGCACAAAAAAATCTTTGCATTCCGGCGCTTCTTTTAGCGACCGTGGCGTTGTTATAGAAGAAGACTATCTGCAGTTTGGCGGAAAAGTAAAAATTTACTACGATTACCTTGTTCCGATTTTTAATGTGCGGAAAATTGTTTCAGCTGACGGAACCGTTATGTTTGAAGCCGCAACAGCAGGTCAGCTTGTTTCCTCTGCTGATAAATCTTTTACAGAGTTTAAAGGTTTCCCGGAAGATTTGTTTTATCCAAAATCCGTTGCAAAAGAATTAAAATCTTCCAATGAAAAGCAGTCTTTTATTATTCGCAGCGCAAATGGTTCAAACCAGACAATAGAACTTGATTCTCTCTGGCAGCAGAGTATGGATAATGTGTGGTTTCTTGGAAATTCTGCGCTGCTTTCTGTAAATGTTGTTTCTTTACCTGAAGCAAACGCAGAAAAAGAAAAATATCTTAATATGCTTAAGCGCAGAATGCTTTTGGGAACTACGGGTTCTTATATTGTCTGGCAAAATCTTGAATTAACTGCTTCGGACGAAGAAATCAGGCTTTCTACATATTATTATCAGAATAATTCTGATTCTGGAGCTGTAAGTGGCAGTCTTACAAAAGATACAAAAATCCTTACAAAAATGAATGAAAGTGAATATGGTTTTGTTTCTTTTACAGTGTTTGATGAAGAATACAGGAAAAACCACGCTTATTTTGATTCAGTGTTGAATTCATACAAAGTAGAAAAATAAATAGGAAAAAATAGAATAAAAATAAAGTCGGCTGGATTTTTTGATATGGACGGACAGTTTTAAACACTGTTGCAGAAGCGAGGTTTACTGCTCTAATTCCGCCGAACATGATTTACCCGCATAAAAAACTTTATCTTACTTAAATGAAGTTCTTGCCAGCGGAGAGCCTATCCAGACTCCTTCACTACCTAAATAGTCTTTTTTCTGACCTTCAATCAAAAACTGAACGCTTTCTACAGTAGAAAATGAAGTTGCCGTATAAACTATCTGCATAAGCTGGCCAAGGTAGCCTTCAACACCATAGGTATTGTATTCAAAAGCTTCGCTGAAATTTAAAACAGCTACACCATTTTTAATATATGCATTTAAAAGTTTTGTTCCAGAAGGAATAAGAGTCATATAATTTGAATTCCGTTCCTGAACTGTAGGGCCGGCAAGTAATAATTCAATTGCGGCTGTTAGTGGTGCATCTCGCTTTGTTGTGCTTCGCAAAGATTCTTTTCTTGTAATTGAACCGTCAGAATCTATTACAACATAGTAAATGTGAAGATTTATTGGTTTTGGCGCAGGCGGCGGATTGATTACAGGTTTCTGTGTTTCAGAAACAGTTTTGCTTTCTTCCGTAATTTCTTCAATGGACGGTTTATTTTCTTTTATGTTTGAATCTTTATTCTGCTGTTCGTAAGATTCAGAAGGCGGCGGTGTAACCGGTGTAATTTGTGTTTGAGTTTCCTGTGATTTTGCTGTTTCTTCTGAAGAAGGAATATTTTCTTTTATTTCATCCAAAGTTTTTGCCGGCTGTTTTTCGCCTTCAATTTCAATTTCTAAAAGTCCGTTAGATTTTGGTTTTTCATCTTTATGGTTTTTAACGAATTCCGGCGTTGTTCCTTGTCCAAAAACTCGTTCAAAAAAGTCAGTTGTTTTTAAATTACTGATAATTTTATTTCCGTTAACTAAGAAGGCGATTAAAACGATAAGAGCTCCTACAGTCCATGCGGCAAAAATTATTCCAGATTTTTTGTTCTTATTTGACATAACAATAGTATAAATTATCAACGGAGTGTTATCAAGCTATGGAAAAACCTATTGACACGAAATAAAACAGTCTGTAGTATTAGAGAAACCTACTTAAATGGTATGTAATAGGAAATTGTAAAAACGAGGTGGAAAATGAAGAGAGTATTATCAATTTTCGCAGCTGCGTTAATGGCAGTTACAGTATTTGCAGGCGGTTCAAAAGAAGTTCAGGCTGCTCCATCAGGAGCTATAGACAAGGCTGCATTTGATTCGCTTTTAGCATCTGGAGTTACGGCAAGTGACGCAGAAATCAAAGCAAGTGAATGGGCTTCTGCCGTAAAAAAAGCAGGAGTTCTTCGCCTTGGAGCAACAAGAACAAGTTATCTTTTCAGTCAGCTTGACGAAACTGACAACAAGGTTCGCGGATTTGATGCAGGACTTTTTCAGCTTTTAACAAAGTATATTCTTGGTGATGCTTCAAAATTTGAACTTACACAGGTTAATTCAAGTACACGTGAAGCTGTTTTACAGAGTGGTCAGGTTGATGCAGTTTTTGCAACATATTCAATTACACCTGCTCGCCAGAAGCTTATTTCATTTGCCGGTCCGTATTATGTTTCAAAACAGGGAATCCTTGTAAAAGCAGGCAATAAAGATATTAAGAAAATTGATGATCTTAAAGGTAAAATTGTAGCAACACAGTCTGGTTCAACAGGTCCTGCTCTTCTTAAAGAATATGCACCAAAAGCAACTGTTCAGGAATTTAAAACAGATCAGGAAGCTCGCGCCGCTCTGGAACAGGGACGTGTAAATGCATATGTTACAGACTATACATTGCTTTTGAATTCTATGGTAAAAAATCCTGGTGTTTATCAGGTAGCAGGTGATGTATTCGGTCCTGAAGATAACTATGGAATTGGTGTACCACTTAATTCAGATGCAGTTGCTTTTATTAACGAATTCCTTAAGAAAATTGAAAAGAACGGAACCTGGGAAAAACTTTGGAAAGTAGCTCTTGGCGACCGTACAGGCATTTCTTCTGCTCCAAAAGCTCCGGAGATTAAATAGAAACCCTGAAAGTAGGAAATTTAATAGAATAGTTTATTCGCAACTTGCATAAATTGAAACTTTCATAGATTATAAAAAAGCACTGCTGTTTTCAGTCAGTGCTTTTTTGGTGTTTAAAATATATGAGTATTACGGAACTTCTTTCAGAATTTGGACATGAATATTTTTTAGGTTATCTAACAACGCTTCAATTAACCTTTTTTTCGTTTTTAGGCGCATTTATTATCGGAACAATTGTTACTGTTATGCGTGTAAGTCCTATAAAGCCGCTCCGCTCTTTTGGTAATTTTTATGTACAGGTTTTCAGAAATATCCCGGGAGCGGCGCTTTTAATTTTACTTGTTTATGCTCTTCCGTATCTTTCTTTAGTTTTTTCATATTATACGTGTGTTTTAATAGCAACAACACTCATCCCTTCAGCTTTTTTATCTGAACATTTGATTTCTGGAATTAATACAATAGACAAAGGACAGATTGAAGCTGCCCGTTCTTTAGGTTTAACCTTTTCAAAAATTGTTTCAAAGATATTGATCCCTCAGGCACTACGCTCAACAGTCCTTCATATGACAAATCTTCTTGTTGCAACAATGCTGACAACAGCTCTTGCAAGTCAGGTTCCTCTGAATCCTTTGGATTTAACCGGACTTGTAGCACATATAAATACCCATGCAACCGGAGGAATAACAGCCTTTGTTATTTCAGCATTTCTTTACTGTTTAACCGCAGTTTTGATTGGTCAGGCTGGCAATAAGATTGATAAAAAAGTGAGGGTATTAAGATGAAAAATCGGCAGGTTTCTATACTTGATGTTCTCTATGAAGAACCGGGGCCAAAAACAAAACGTAAGATTTTTTTATTTACAGTATTTTCAGCATTTTTTATAACATGTTTTATTCTTTTAGTTCTGCGGCAGTTTTATATTACAGGCCAGCTTGGAGCAAGATACTGGCGTTTTTTTGCAAAATGGACAACCTGGTCATTTTTGTTTAATGGCTTGATTGGTACTGTCAGGGTTGCATTAACGTCTGCCGTAATTACTTTTGTACTTGGCTTTCTGTTTATGTTTGGCAGAGTTCGCGGGTATAAACCTGTAAGTATGTTTGCCACAGCATTGATAGAATTTACGCGCGGTGTCCCGACATTGCTATTCATTTATTTTTTCTTTTTTGGAATGCCTTTGCTTGGGATAAAAATGTCTGCTTTCTGGAAGATTACTATTCCTGTTGCGGTATCTGCAAGTGGTGCCGTTGCAGAAGTTTTACGTGGCGGGGTAAATGCCGTGCACAAAGGACAGCGGGAAGCCGCGCTTTCTCTGGGACTTACGGAAAACAGAACTTTTTTTAAAATCATTTTTCCGCAGGCATTTAAGTTTGTAATTCCTTCCCTGATTTCTGAACTTGTAATTGTATTAAAAGATACAACCTTTGCTTATGTTGTTTCTTTTAATGACCTTATGCAGAATTCAAGTGTATTGATTTCAAATTATGATGCATTGCTTTCTGTGTATCTTGTTGCGGCCATAATCTATATTTTAATAAACTATTTTTTGAATAAACTTTCTGTTGCTATTGCGCTAAAAAACAGATAAAAAAGGGAGAATAATATGAATGAAAATAAAATAGAAACAGAAAAAGACAGCGAAATTCCAGTTATTGAACTGAAAAATATTGAAAAACATTTTGATTCTCTTTATGTAATAAAAAATGTAAGCTTAAAAGTTAATAAAGGAGAGGTTGTTGTAATAATCGGTCCTTCAGGCTCCGGTAAGTCAACTTTGTGCCGTACAATCAACCGGCTTGAGACAATTGATTCAGGAGAAATCTTAATTGATGGCGAAAGAATTCCTGAAGAGGGAAAAGATTTGGCACGTCTTCGCTCGGAAGTCGGCATGGTATTTCAGTCTTTTAACCTTTTTGCCCATATGACAATTCTTGAAAATGTTATGCTTGCACCTGTTGATGTTTTAAAGATGAACAAGGCACAGGCAAAAAAAGAGGCTCTGGAACTTTTAAGACGTGTTGGTGTAGAAAGTCAGGCAGAAAAATATCCGGCTCAACTTTCAGGCGGACAGCAGCAGCGCGTTGCGATTGCCCGTTCGCTTGCCATGCATCCGAAGGCAATTCTTTTTGATGAACCGACAAGTGCGTTAGACCCGGAAATGATTGGAGAAGTTCTTGCGGTTATCCGCGAACTTGCAGAAAGTGGAATGACAATGCTTATTGTTACCCATGAAATGGGCTTTGCAAAAGATGTTGCCGATAGAATTATTTTTATGGACGAAGGAACTATACTTGCAGATGAAAAGCCAAAAACTTTTTTTGCAAGTCAGACTAATCCGCGAATTCAGGCATTTTTGAGCAAGGTTTCGACTAAATAATCAAAAAACGGAGAGTCTAAAGCTTCAGGATGCCATTGAACACCGATAATTCTTTCTGCTTCAATGGCTTCAATAATTCCGTCTTCACTGACAGCTGTTGGGCGCAAACCCTTACCAAGTGTTTTTATTCCCTGATGGTGCAGGCTGTTTACTTCAATTTCAGTTTTTCCAAAGATTTTATAAAGGAGTGAATCTTTTTCTATAGTTACCTTATGCGCAGGACAATAAGGACAGTCTTTTCTGCTGTGGAAAAGCGAACCGGGGCGTTCCATTGTAATATCCTGATATAGAGAACCTCCGAAGGCAATATTGATTCCCTGAAATCCCCGGCAGATACCAAAAAGCCATTTGCCCATTTTATGTGCTGTTTTTATAAGAGCAAGCTGATAATTATCCATTAATGGATCCGGGGCTTCACAATAAGTTTTCTTTTCTTCATGGTAGCAGGTTGAATTAAAATCCATTCCGCCTGGAATAAGGATTGCAGAAAAGGGTGCAATCTGGTCTTCTATATTTTCTTCCCGTAAATATGGCAGGATGCATGGAACTGCACCTGATTTTTCAAATTGATTTACGTAAGCTTCGTTTAAAGAAAATTCATTATACTTCCACGCAGAGCATGGATGTGGTGCACGGTAAATTCCGCTTATGGCTATCAAAGGTTTTGCTGAAGATTTCATGGGTACACTATAGCGTAAAGCTTTCATCTGAGCAAACCCATTAAAATTTGAAATTACGTATTGCCATCGAATCTTCTATGAACGATAAGAAATTGATAATAGGCATATAGAAAAAAAAATTATATACTGTAAATCACTATTGATTTACAGTGTAGAACGGGAGAGATAAAATGAAAATAGGATGTATTGGAACTGGTGCCATGGGTGGTGCAATTATGCGCGCCGTGTGCAAAAAATATGATGTTAAACAAATCAAAGTAACAGACAAAAATACTGAAATGGGAAAGGCCTTTGCAAAGGAAACAGGCGCATCTTTTGTTGAAACAAACAAGGATGTACTTGATTGTGATTACATTTTTCTAGCAGTAAAACCACAATTTTTATCAGATGTTTTTGAAGAAATTGCAAACAGCATAAAAGAAAGTAGTGTTATCATTTCTATGGCTGCTGGTGTAAAGATTGAAAAACTTGAAAGCTGGGCTCCAAAAGCTCGTTTTATCAGAATGATGCCGAATGTTTGCGCTCAAGTTGGTCAGGCAATGACAGCAATTACATATAATAAAAATATAAGCGCAGACGAAGCAGAAACTGCAAAAGAAATATTGAGTGCAGCTGGTAAAGTTGAAGTTGTTCCAGAACACCTTATGGATTGTGTAACGGCTGTAAGCGGTTCAAGTCCTGCCTTTGTATTTATGTTTATAGAAGCTCTTGCAGATGCTGCTGTTCGTTGCGGAATGCCAAGAACTCAGGCATA
>JAEEWW010000009.1 GCA_016287815.1 Treponema sp.
ACGGAAGTCAAGCTCTCTAACGCCGATGATACTGCTCTTCAGCGGGAAAGTAGGTAGCTGCCAGGCTTTTTCTTTTTAAAATTTTTTGTCGAAGTAGGTAGTTGTACTTAATTTAATGTACTGGCAGCTACCTACGGCGCCGGAACATAGTTCCGACGAGCCGATTAGTCGGAGAATGCTAAAGCAACCCTTACGGCTTGCTTTTTAACGCATCCCCGATTTTAGGCAAGCTGCCAGGCTTTTTTTTGTTTAAATAAATTACTGTGTTGCCGGGACATTCCTGTTTGGTGAATGAATTACTTTCCCGCTGAAGCGGGTATTCGCAACGAGCGCGTAGCGCAGCTTTAGCGGTGCGCAGCGCGAGTTTCTAGCGAAGTAGGTAGCTGCTGTTAATATTGCGCAAGTTTCTGAAAGAAACTTGGTAAGGTCAGCCTGCTGACCGACAGCTTCCGAGCGGCTGTGCCGCGAAGGCGGAAGCGCCAGGCTTTTTTTGTTTAAAGTGCAATAGCCACTGGCTTTTATCCGTGTACACAAAATAATATTATCATGCAAACAGTGACGGCCGTACGAGAGTTAATTTACGACCGCACAAAAGTTTTTTTACGGCCGTACAAAAGTTATTTTCCGACCGTACAAAAGTTAATTTACGGCCGTACAAAAGTTAATTTACGGCCGTACCAGAGTTTAAGTACGATCGTACAAAAGTTTTAGTACGACCGTACAAATTTATTTTTACGGCCGTAGAATTTTTGGAAATTTATAAAAGACATTATATAATCGCTATTGATTTTTAAGTTTTTGCAATACAAGTTCAAGAGGAATATTCATATCTTGAGCCGCTGTTTCTAATATTATGCGGCAGCCTCTTCTTCTTATTTATAAATCGAAGTCGTCCAGCATTTTTGAAATTTTCGCTTTGGAAGTTTCTGTTCCGTCGAAATTCCGGGCTTCGTTTGCTAGCTGTGTAAAAAAATCCTGCATTGGAAGAAGTTTTTCTATAGGAACCTTGTCCGGCTCGTATTCAATTAAAACGCTGCCCGTTACAGGATTGTGTTCTATATTTTTTACAGCCTCGAATTTCAGAAGGATTTTTCGTGCCTTTTCTGCTAAATCTTCCTGCTTAAAAACCGGTGCACGAAGACGAATTCTTCCGGGGAAAAAACTTGTTATCATAAATTGTTCCTTAAATTATTCAATTTTGTTTCAGAATCGGCTGCATGGCTTTTACGCTTATTCCGACCGTAACGGAATTATGCAGAATTGCCGCGAACTGTGGTGAAATAAGTCCTGCAACCCCAAGTAAAAGCAGAGCAGAATTTACTTCTATAATAAAAGCATTGTTTTGATTTATTTTTTTAATCAGTCCCTGAGCTAAAATGCGCGTGGCTGCAACATTATCAAGTCCACCTTCGGTTAAAATGATATCCGCTGTGTCGCTTGCAATGGAAGAGCTTCCTTCAATTGCAATTCCTACATCAGCTGCGCTTAAAGCCGGTGCGTCATTAATACCATCGCCAAGCATTATAACTTTGCCGTTTGCTTTTTCTTTTTTAATTAAAGAAACCTTATCTTCCGGCAAAGCCTGCGAATAATAGCCGTCAAGTCCTGCACTTTCTGCTATACGTTTAGCAGCTCCTTCTGTATCGCCTGTAATCATTATACAGCGGCTGATTCCTGTTTTTTTAAGCTTTCGAATAACATTCTTTGCTTCCGGCCTTACCGGATCTCCGATTGCAAGAATTCCTGCAAGTTTTCCGTCATACGAAAGATATAAAAGTGAATGTCCTGTTTCAGCAGATTCTTCCTGAATTGATTTTACCTTATTTTCAAATGGAATTTTTTCATCATCAAAGATAAAGTGTGAGCTGCCTATCCTGACTTTTTTATCATCGATAGTTGAAGCGATTCCGTGTGCTACAATGTATTCGACTTTTGTATGATTTTCCGGATGAAAAAGTCCTTTATCTTCTGCATAAGAAACAACGGCTCTTCCAAGAGGATGAGGAAAATGTTCTTCAAGGCAGGCTGCGGTCTGCAAAACAAAATCTTCAGTGAAATTTTCCATTGTGTAGATTTTTTCTACTTTAGGATTTGCGTAAGTCAGGGTTCCGGTTTTGTCAAAAATAATTGTTGAAGCTTCGGCCGCTTCTTCAAGATATTTTCCGCCTTTTACGCTTATTCCGCAGCCTGCCGCTTCCTTCATTGCTGAAAGAACAGCAATAGGTGCTGCGAGCTTCATAGCACACGAATAATCTACCATTAAAGTTGACATGGTTTTTGTAAGGTTTCGTGTAAAAAGCCATGTAATGCCTGCAAGGGCAAAATTAAACGGTACGATTTTTTCTGCAAGATTTTCAGAGCGTTTTTGTACAGTTGCCTTGAGGTTCTGCGAATTGTCTATCATCTGAATGATATTCTGGACTTTTGTATCACGTCCTGTAGAACGTGTTTTGATTATAAGTTCGCCTTCGCTCAAAATTGTTCCTGCAAAAACTCCGCTTCCCGCCTTTTTTTCAACAGGAAGGCTTTCGCCGGTTATGCTTGCCTGATTTACCATTCCTTCGCCGCGTTCTACTGTTCCGTCGCATGGAATCATGCTGCCTTCGCGGACAATTACGCAGTCGCCTTTTTTAAGTGCATCGCAGGGAATTGTTTTTTCTTCACCGTTTTCTATTATATGAACCGGCTCATCGGATATAAGAAGCTTATGAGCAAGATTTCCGTAAGAAACACGCTTTGTAACTTCTTCAATTTCTTCACCAAGATTTAAAAGCGTAGAAATTGAACTTGCCGTATTTGTGTTTCCGGTTAAAGCGGCCGTTGTAAGGGCTGCAGCGTCAAGCATCTGCGTACTGAAAATCTTTCCATGTTCAATACAGGTTTCCATTGCTGAAGTAATGCGCGGAACAATATTCATAAAAAGAAAGAATTTACGCAGCGGCAGCGGAAGCAGTTTTTTAGCAAAATGATTTAACATAGTAGAAACAAAAATGCTTATTATGCTTTCTGTTATAGGAATTTGCGAAACAGCTTCCAGCAGTTTTTTATCTTCCAGATATTTTGAGCCGAGCGCTTTAAAAATATTTTCGATTTCTGCCTGAGAGATGATGGTTGTGTCAAATAAAATAAGATATGAGCCTATATTCGTATTTACGGAAATATCTGTAATTCCTTCCTGAACAGCGATAAGGCTTTGGGCGAGAATAGCCTGCCTCGGAGAAACTTCGCGCAAATCATAATGTATGCGGAGTCTTCCCGGCAGGCTGTGATGAATTGAAATTGTCACTTTAATTTTGCCTTATGCTTTGGCTTTAGGTTTGGATTCAGTCTTTTTTGAATTGTTGTACTTTGCTTCTGCAACGATGTCCTGAGCATCTTCTTTTACAGATTCAGCAAATGCGGCAGCTTCATCTTTGAGTTGTAAGCCTTTTCCTACCATGGCTGCGCATGCCTTTTTGAAAGCAGGATTTTTTACCAATGAAACGGCAGCAACTCCAGCTGCTACACCAACGCCAAAAGCAATCCATTTGTTACCAAATGCCATATCTGTACCTCGGTTTGTAATATAAGTTAGTAGTAGCTAAGAATAAATTTGAATAGCTATCCTTAGTTACCTTTAAACAACATTATATAACGAAATATTTAGCCGGTCAATTAAAGCGGGTTTTGTTACCATTCGCCCATGCCTGATATACGTTTATAGGCTATGTCATTTTACCGCACTATTTTAAGGCTGCCGCAGTTTTGGAAAGTGTGCGGCAGCCTTTTCTTCTTAAATAAAAATGCATAGAAAATATGCATAAATATGCAAAATATATGAAAAAATCAATAAATATACTTTTCTAAATCGGTGATTTTTGCTAGTATGTGCCTATCGGTTGCGGCTTGATTCTTTTAATGCTTTTTCGTGCCGCAGACCAAATAGGGGTACAATTATGAAAAATGAATACGTAAAGCGTATTTGGGCTGACGTTCAGCAGAAAAATGCTAACGAGCCGGAATTCCTGCAGGCAGTACAGGAAGTTCTTACGACACTTGAACCAGTTGTGGACAAGATGCCGGAACTTGAAGCTAATGCAATCTTGGAGCGATTTGTTGAGCCAGAACGCGTAGTAATGTTCCGTGTACCTTGGATGGACGATTCTGGTAATTATCACGTAAACCGTGGTTATCGCGTTCAGTATAACAGTGCAATTGGTCCTTACAAAGGTGGACTTCGCTTTTCTAAAGAAGTAAACCTTTCAGTTCTTAAATTCTTAGGTTTTGAACAGGTTCTTAAAAATTCTCTTACAACTTTGCCGATGGGCGGTGGTAAGGGTGGTTCAGACTTTGATCCACATGGAAAATCTGACAAAGAAGTTATGCGCTTCTGCCAGTCATTTATGACAGAACTTTACCGCCACATTGGTCCTGATACAGATGTTCCTGCCGGTGACAAAAACGTAGGCGGACGCGAAATCGGATACCTTTTCGGACAGTACAAGAGAATCCGTGATGAATACACAGGCGTTTTAACAGGAAAAGGCCTTACATTCGGTGGTTCTTTGATTCGTACAGAAGCTACTGGTTACGGTCTTATTTACTTTGCTCAGGAAATGCTTAAAAAAGTTGGAGACAACTTTAAGGGTAAGGTTTGTGTTGTTTCTGGTTCTGGAAACGTTGCAGAATATGCAGCACAGAAGCTTATTCAGCTTGGCGCAAAGGTTGTAACACTTTCAGATTCTGACGGTTACATCTACGATGCTGACGGAATTACTCAGGAAAAACTTGACTGGGTTAAAGAGCTTAAAGGTGTTCGCCGTGGCCGCATTTCTGAATATGCAAAACAGTTCCCGTCAGCAAAATACGTTGCAGGCGGAAAGGTTTGGGAAGTTAAGTGTGACTGCGCATTCCCATGTGCAACACAGAACGAACTTCTTGGCGCCGATGCAGAAAAACTTTTGAAGAACGGTTGTAAACTTGTTGCAGAAGGTGCAAACATGCCTTCTGACCTTGATGCAATTGAAAAATTCCAGAATGCAAAGATTTTGTACGCTCCTGGAAAGGCTTCAAATGCTGGTGGTGTTGCAACATCTGGTCTTGAAATGAGCCAGAACAGTGAACGCCTTTCATGGTCTGCTGAAGAAGTTGATGAAAAGCTCCACAACATTATGATTAACATCCACAACAACTGCTATGACACAGCTGTTAAATTCGGCCAGACAGACGGCAAGTGGGTTAACTACGTTGCAGGCGCAAACATCGCCGGCTTCGTAAAAGTCGTAAATGCTATGATAGCACAAGGCTTAGTATAAGTTTTATTTAATAAGTCAGCATACTGACGAAAGAGAGAGTAGGGGAAGTCCGACGAAAATCCGCGGGCTTCCCTTTTTTCGTATTGCAGTGTCTGTGCCCTTTTTATGGCGCCCCTAACGCATTAACTCCTTTTGCCGTATTTTGCACAGCTTCGCCAAAAATTACATAACTTTCAAAACGTAACAGATAAACCCTTTTGTAACTTTATTTTTCTTTCGCTTTATAGAATTGTGTGCTATTGTATACAATAAACAGTTGAGTTTTAGAAAAGTGCCTGATGATGTTCCTGCAAAAAGCATACAGGTAAAATTTTAGCAGATAATTTTGTTTAATTTCTAAAATCCACTGAATCAAAATAAAATTTTTAGTTTTTTTCTTATGGAGGAAAATATGAAAAAAATGGCTTTGTTTGCTGCAATTCTTACTGCAGCAAGTTTGGTTTTTGCCGGCGGTGCAAAAGACAATTCGGACAAAACTCTTGAATTGATTGTTGCTCATAACCAGACATCACTTGAAAATCCTTATGCATTTGCAATCAACAAGTTCAAGGAAGTTGCAGAAGCTGAATCTGGCGGAAAAATCAAGGTTATCTGTCACCACGGTACAATGGGTGAAAACGAAAATGAATTGGTAGAAAAACTTGATATGGGCGCTTTGCAGCTCTGTGTTGCTTCTCCTGGATTTATGGCTGCAATCGGTGTTCCTGAAGTAAATATTTTTGCTCTTCCATATTTGTTCGACAGCTTTGACCACTGGGAAAAATGTCTTGACGGCGAATTCGGAACAGCTTTGAAGGATGTTGTTCTTAAAAAGACATCAAACCGCTACCGCATCATGGGTTACTGGACATCTTCAGTACGTGACTACTATGGTAAAAAGCCGATCAAAAAGCCATCTGATTTGAAAGGTATGACAATCCGTACACAGAACTCTCAGGTTCAGCTTGACTTCTGGAAGGGCTGCGGTGCAATTCCTACAAGTGTAGCATGGGGCGAACTCTATCAGGCTCTTCAGCAGGGTGTAGTTGATTCAGCAGAAAACGACTATACAAACTTCATGCTCAAGGAACATCACAAAACTCCAAACGGAAAATACATTGCAGAAACTCACCACGACTTTACAACCCGTTTGTTCCTTATGAACGGAAACTTCTATGACAAGCTTACAGAAGAACAGAAAGGCTGGATTAACAAGGCTGCAGCTGCTGCAACAGCAGAAGACCGCAAGGTTACATACGGCATGTTTGATTCTTCAAAGGCAAAAGTAATTGCTGACGGTGCAGTTGTTACAGATTTCAAGGATATCGACATTGCTGCATTCAAGGCAATTGCCCTTCCGATCCAGGACAAATTTGCTAAAGACAACAACATGACTCAGTATATCGACATGGTTCGTAAGACAAAGTAGTTTTACAAATTGCACAAGGCGTTTTGCAATTTCTTGTAATATTGCATCTATTACAAAGCTTTGTGCAGTTCAGTTCTTTTTTATATCCGCCGGCGCGTCTGGTTTCATTCAGCTTTTTTATGCTTTAAGCCGTTGCGCCGGCGGATTAGTTTCATTTTTAGGTTTGATATGAAAAAAATTATTGCAGGTCTTCAAAAGATACAGATTCTTGCCGGAGGCCTTTTTCTGTTAATATTCCTTCTGACTGTTGTTACACAGATGTTTACACGCTATGTTGGAATTGTTGCAACATGGACAGAAGATGTTGAAATGTATTCTTTTATCTGGGCTGTTTTTATGGGTGCAAGTGCAATGGTATACGAAAAAAAGCACTTTGCTTTTACAGCTTTGAACGATTCTTTTAAAAACAATCCGAGGGCATCAAAAAAACTTTCTATAGTTATTTCTGTTTTAATGCTGATTTTCTGCGTTTTGATGGCCTTTTACGGAATTAAGCTTACAAAGCAGTTCTGGAATTATACCTGGGTTAATATTCCAAAGTTTAAACGCGGCGTAACATGGATTTGTCTTCCAATTGCCGGATTTTCTTCTGCAATTTATCTGATTGACAGCATTATTGCAGATTTCGCTTCATTAAAATCACTTAAAAAATCTGAAAACGGAGCAAAATGATGGCAGTTATTTTAGTTGTTTTATTTATAGGACTTATTGCAATCGGTGTTCCGATTTCATTTTCTTTAGGAATTGTTTCTTTTACAGGAATTTTCGCTCTTCCGCAGATTCCAAATGCGGTTGTATTCAGCAAAATGTTCAACGGACTTAACAGCTTTACGCTGCTTGCCGTTCCGCTTTTCATTCTGGCTGCAAACCTTATGAACGAAGGAGCCATTACAGACAAGTTGATTGACTGCTGTACAGCATTGGTTGGAAGGTTCCGCGGCGGTCTTGCCTATGCCAATATTCTTGTATCTATGATTTTTGCAGGTATTTCAGGCTCTTCTCAGGCAGATACAGCCGGAGTCGGAAAGGTTTTTATTCCTGCAATGGATAAGCAGGGCTACGACATGGGCACAACGGTCGGAG
Source organism: Treponema sp. (assembly GCA_016287815.1). Lineage (GTDB taxonomy): Bacteria > Spirochaetota > Spirochaetia > Treponematales > Treponemataceae > Treponema_D. Next base: position 7,786 of record JAEEWW010000009.1, read on the forward strand.
TAACGGCAACTTCTTCAACACTAGGCTCAATTATTCCGCCGAGTATTATTATGGTAGTTTATGCAGGCGTTGCAAACATAAGTACCGGTGCTCTGTTTATGACAGGCCTTGTTCCGGGTGTTCTTTTGGGACTTGCAATGATGGCCGTTGTAAAAATGTATTCAAAAAAGAAGAACTTCCCTGTTGGTGAAAAAGTTCCTCTAAAAACTGTTGTAAAACAGACGGCAATTTCTCTTCCTGCCTTGTTCACACCGATTCTTTTAATCGGAGGAATTGTAAGCGGATGGTTTACACCGACTGAATCAGCTGCATTTGCATGTATGTATGCGCTTTTAATTGGAATTTTCTTCTATAAATCAATTAAAATCCGCCGCCTGCCTGCAATCCTGATTGAAACAATGAAGCTTTCTTCACTTTCGCTTTTTGCGCTTGCTTCTGCAAACGCATTGGGAGAATTATTAAGCTACTATCAGCTTAACATGATTGTACGCGACTTCTTTGTTGCTCTTCCCGGCGGAAAATTGTTCTTCATTTTTGTTGTAATCATTTTCTTTATGTTCGTCGGAACATTTATGGATGCAGTTCCTGCTGAAATCCTTTTCGTACCGATTGTACTTCCGGCAGCAATCAGTCTTGGAATCAGTCCTATTATGCTTGGTTTGATTACAGTCTGCACGCTTTCGCTCGGACTTGTAACACCGCCTTACGGCTTGTGCCTGTTGCTTGCTTCTTCAATCGGAAATTTGAGCATAGAAAAGTCGTTTAAGGGCTGTCTTCCGTACTTTATTTCATCACTTGTAATTCTGGTATTGCTTGCTCTTTTCCCGGATTTCTGGCTGATGATTCCGCAGACACTGTTCCCGAATTTGTTCTAGGTTTTTAGCTGCACGCCCTTTTTAACCAGTGAAAAATCTTCCGCTGGTTAAGGGCGTGGATTATTGTGCGGCGGTCGCTCTAAAACAGAAGTTTTGAGCGCCCGCCGCACACATCCTTTCAAAATATCCTGGCAATTCAATAACAGAGAATAGTAATTATGCCTTAGCCTTGCGGACTATAATGGTTATTTAACTGTTGAAAAAATCCTTCCTGTTTTATATACTCTGAATACGTTTTAATAATATTAAAGATAGTTTAGTAAAATTAAAATGTTTTACCAAATCAAATTTTTAAAGAGAAATTCGGAGGAGTAAAAAAAATGGGATTTGAAACAAAATGTCTTCATTCAGGCTATACGCCAAAAAACGGTGAACCTTCGGTAATGCCGATTGTCCAGAGTACAACATACAGGTTTGATTCCTGCGACCATGTTGCAGCCCTTTTTGACAAGCCGACAGAATTCATGTATTCACGTTTTGCAAATCCTACCTGCGAAGCCGTTGAAAAAAAACTTGCAGACCTTGAAGGTGGAGTCGGCGCAATGCTTACTTCAAGCGGACAGGCGGCTTCTCTTATTTCTATATTAAATATCTGTTCGGCAGGCGACAGCTTTATTGCAAGCTCTGCAATTTACGGCGGAACAATCAATCTTTTTGGATTCACCCTTAAAAAACTTGGCATTGAGGTAATCTGGGTTGATGCAGATGCAAGTTATGAAGAAATCTCTGCAGCCTTTAAGCCGAATACTAAGCTTATCTTTGGCGAAACGATTGCAAACCCTGCGCTTACTGTATTTGATTTTGATGTCTGGGCAAAAGCCGCACACGATAAAAATGTTCCGCTAATTGTAGATAATACTTTTGCAACGCCTTATTTGTGCAGGCCGTTTGAATTTGGTGCCGACATAGTAGTACATTCAACTACAAAATATCTTGACGGCCACGCAGTTCAGGGCGGCGGCGTAATAATAGACAGCGGAAACTTTGACTGGGTAAAAGCAAACAAGGCAACAGGATTTTTTGCCGACTTTGTAGAGCCTGATGAAAGCTATCACGGTTTGCGCTACGTTCAGGATTTTGGCAAGGCTGCCTACATAGTAAAGGCAAGAACTCAGCTTATGAGAGATTTCGGCTGTTATCCTGCAGCACATTCAGCCTTTCTTTTGAATATGGGAATTGAAACTTTGCCGCTCCGCATGGAACGCTACTGTCAGAATGCCATGAAAGTTGCAGAGTTTTTTAAGGCAAGCGATAAAATAGAAAAAGTTACATATCCCGGGCTTCCGGGCGACCGCTATTATGAGCGCGCTCAGAAATACCTTAAAAAAGGTTGCAGCGGCGTTGTTTCAATCAGCATAAAAGGCGGAAGGTCAGCGGGTGTGCGTTTTATGGATGCATTAAAACTTGCTTCGGATGAAGTTCATGTTGCAGATATCCGCACCTGTGTTTTACATCCTGCAAGTGCAACACATCGCCAGCTTACGGACGAACAGCTTGTTGCAGCCGGAATTGACGGCGGCATGGTTCGCTTCAGCTGCGGTCTTGAAAACGTAGAAGACATTATTGCAGATATCAAACAGGCTCTGGAAAAAGTCTAAGTGCTTTTAGAAACTGGCCGTAAGTGCGGCCAGTTGACTATTTTCTGGTATAAATAAAATAGAGGATTAAGACTTTTATTTACCTCGTTTTTTTCCGTGTTTTTTATTATCTTTCTTAAAAACAGAATCTATCAGCGCCTGAAGCAAAATAAATGGAAATAAAAAAATAAGAAAAATATATGTCAGTATTTTCTCTTTCTTTTTATCCTTTTCTTTAAGTTCAGGGTTTTTCTTCCATTGTTTTTTGCGCCATTTATTCGTATTCCGGTTTTTATCACATTGTAAATCTATAAGATGATAAAAGAGTGTAAAAATCAAAACTAAAGCCGAATAAATAAAATAGCCGGTTATTTCTTTTCTTTTAGCGGCTTCAAGTTCGGCAACAGGCAGCTTCATGTTTATATCTTCATCAATTAGAAGAGTAAAAATCTGCCCTTCAGTATATTCTGCTGCAGGCTTATGATAAAATCTGCAGATTTGTTTTTTGTCATCGACGTCTAAATGATATTCAATTTTCACGTGATAAGAATATGAATTCTTTGGCCTGTACGATTTTTTTACGGAAAAAGATTCAACAACAGCCGTTTGCTCTATTCCATATTTTTCAAGATGAGAAAACTTAAAGGAATTACTGATTCCCAAAAATAAACAAAACAAAAAGCTTAAGGCAAAAAGAATATTTGCATATACTGTCTTTTTATTTTTTATAGTTGTCTTCATAAACCTGATTAACTATAAAATGAATTATTTAGTTTTTAAAGAGTTAATAATGCCTGCATATACGAATATAGTAGATTCTTGCAATCCCATTATTTTTAGAGCTAAAGCAAGATGTTTAATATACATCCCTCTTCCTGCCTTGACAAATCCTTCAAATCTGATATTCTTATAGTAGTTTAGTATGACATTTTGACAAAAAATGTCATTTATTCGTGCGATGGAAAGCATCGCAGCATGGAGTGTTTATGGCAAAAAAAATTGCATTTTTATTTCCGGGGCAGGGTGCACAGACTCCCGGTATGATGAAAGATGTTTGTGAATCTTTCTCTGAAGCCCGCGCCTGCATTGATAAAATTTCTGAAATTACAGGAAAAGATATTACAAAACTTTTGTGGGAAACTGAACAATCCGTTTTAAGCCGCAGTGATAACAGTCAGCTTGCAATTACCGCAGGTTCTCTGGCAGTTGCAGCAGCTTTGAAGACAAAAAATATTGAACCGTCTGCTGTTATGGGGTTCAGTCTTGGTGAATTTCCTGCTTTGTGCATGGCCGGCGTTCTTTCTTTTGAAGATGTTATAAAGGTTGTTCAAAAGCGCGGTCAGATTATGCAGGCTGTTTGTGAACAGATTGCAGCAGAAAATGAAGGTCACGCTCCTGGAATGGCTGCCGTTATTGGTCTTGCTCCTGAAAAGGTTGTAGAAATTGCTGCTGCCTGCAACGGAGCTTATGCTGCAAATATGAACAGTGTCCGGCAGACTGTAATTTCTGCCACTTTTGACGGATTAAATCAGGCAGAAGAAAAATGTAAGGAAGCCGGAGCCCGCCGCTTTATCCGCCTTGCGGTTGCAGGTCCTTTCCATAGTCCTTTGATGCAGCGTGCCGCAGATGAATTTGAAAAGGCTATTGCAGACGTTACTTTTAACGATCCTAAAATCAAACTTTTCAGCAATGTAACAGGAAAAGAAGTTACTAAGGGAAGCGAAGCTAAAAAATCAGCTGTTTTGCATTTGACTCATCCTGTTTTGTGGACTGATGAAGAAAAAGTTTTAGGCGGATTTATTTCAGCAGATTCAGTAAATGAATGGACAATTCTTGAACCGGGTCCTGGTAAAGTTTTGAGCGGCTTGTGGCGCGATACAGAATTCGGTGAAAAATGGGTTTCAACTCCGGTTGGAACAGCAGAAGCTGTAAACGCGCTGTAAATTATACACGCAAAGCCGGATAAGACAGAAGAGGAAAAAAATATGGATTTACTTAAAAATAAAAAAGCATTGGTTACCGGTTCAAGCCGCGGAATTGGCCGCAAAATTGCAGAAGTTTTTATGGCTAACGGTTGTGAAGTCTGGGGACTTTGTACAAAACCTTCAGCAGGAAAGGCTGAACTTGAAGCTTTGGCCGCAGAAAACGGTACAAAATTCCATGAAATTTATGCAGATGCTTCAAATCATGTACAGCTTGCAGAAGTTGTAAAGGCAGCTCTTGCAGAAGCAGGCGGATTTGATGTTCTTGTAAATAATGCAGGAATTACAAAGGACGGGCTTTCGTTCCGTATGAAAATGGAAGACTGGCAGAAGGTAATCGATATTAACCTTACGGCTGTTTTTGTTGCATCCCAGATTGTTTCTAGTGACATGATCCGCAAAAAGACAGGTTCAATCATAAATATGTCAAGCATTTCAGGCGTTCATGGCGAAGGCGGACAGGTTAATTATTCAGCAAGTAAGGCCGGTCTTATCGGCTATACAAAGGCTCTTTGTAAGGAAGTTGGAAGCCGCGGTGTTCGCGTAAACGCTGTAGCCCCAGGTTTTATCGATACAGAAATGACACAGGCTGTTAAACAGGAAATCCGCGATGCATGGGTTCAGCAGATTCCGCTTAGAAGAGCTGGAACTGTTGAAGAAGTTGCAAATACAGTTTTATTCCTTGCAAGTGATATGTCTACATATATTACAGGTCAGGTATTCGGTATTGACGGCGGCTTAGGCGCATAAGGCTTGGTCGCTAAGATAGATTTTATAGGATATTAATCAATATGGAGCGTAATATGGAAAGAAGAAGAGTTGTAATTACAGGAATGGGAGCTGTTACTCCACTTGGAAACACAGTTGATGAAACATGGGAAGCAATTAAAGCCGGAAAAAGCGGTGTTGGTCCTATAACTTATTTTGATACAAGTGATATTAATATCAAATACGCTGCAGAAGTTAAAAACTTTGATGCAAGCAAATACATGGATCCAAAAGATGCACGCAAAATGGCACGCTTTACAAAATTTGCCGTAGCTTCTGCACAGATGGCATTGGAAGATGCAAACCTTATCGACAATAAAGAAGTTCTGGAAGATACAGGCGTTTTGCTTGGCGTTGGAATCGGTGGATTTGAAGTTACAGAAGACGGTTGTGTACGCTACCATGAATCAGGTCACAAACGCGTTCCGCCAATGACAATCCCGGAACTTATTCCGAACGAAGCAGCTGGTAACATCTGTATGCGTTTTGGAATCCACGGATTCTCTCATACAGTTGCAACAGCATGTGCTTCAGGTTGTGACGCACTTGGCGATGCTCTGGACATGATTCGTTCAGGCCGTGTAGACGTTTGTCTTGCAGGCGGAGCTGAAAGTACAATCAACGGCTATGCAATGGTTGCATTTGATGTTCTTCAGACACTTTCAAAATCTTTTGTTGATGATCCAACAAAAGCAAGCCGTCCGTTCGACAAAAAACGCGAAGGCTTTATTATGGGCGAAGGAAGTGCAATTCTTGTTCTTGAAGAATATGAACATGCTAAAAAGCGCGGTGCAAAGATTTACGCAGAATTAGCAGGATACGGCGGATCAAGTGATGCTTATCATCTTACAAGCCCTGATCCGAGCGGAGTTGGCGGTGCAAAGGCTATGACTATGGCTATGAAAGATGCCGGTGTAAAACCTGAAGAAATTCAGTATTACAATGCACACGGAACTTCAACACATATCAATGATCCGGCTGAAACAAAGATGGTAAAAATTGCATTTGGTGAAGAAAATGCAAAAAAATTGAAGATTTCTTCTACAAAGAGTATGACAGGTCATTGTCTTGGTGCAACAGGAACAATTGAAGCAATTATCTGTGTAAAGGCAATTACAGACAGCTTCTTCCCTGCAACAATCAACCTTGATGAACCGGATGTTGAAGGCGGCTGTGATTTGGACTATGTTCCGAATAAAGGCTATTCTGGAAACATTGACTGTGCAATGAGTGCAAACTTTGGATTCGGCGGTCACAACGGCGCAATCGTAATCAAGAAGGTAAAGTAAGTATAACAAAACTCAGCTGTAAACTGTTATAATGTTGACGGCTTAAAAATTTCCTCTTATTCTGATTTTAGAAGACTTTTCCTTTTTTTAATCAGAACACGGAGGAAATTTTTTATGAAAAAACTTATTACGGTTATTGCATCTATTATCCTTTTAACAGGATCTGTTTTTGCCGTTGACTTTGTTGACGATGCTGATATTCAAATTCTGTCTGGCTATAGTCGCACACGGATAGAAGTTGAAGATATGAAAAATCCTATCCATGCAAATGAAGCTGTTTTAGGAATAGGTGGCTGGGGGCTTTTTAAGCCGGTTGATACGTTTGGTTTTGGAGTAGCATTTAATGTCGGCGGTAGTGTTGGACTTGCCGATAAGATGGAACTGGAAACTCCTGTCGGAACAATTAAAGGAGATAAGTCTGGATTAAGTTGTTCTGCCAATGTAGAAGTTGGTCCTGCAATAGCTGTATATCTGGGGGATGCTGTCAGATTTGGTACTAATTTTTGCTTTACATGCGGATACAGGTATGATGTACCGTTAGTTTATAACAATAATGGTTTTAGATATGGTACAAGTATAGATACCCGATATGGTGGCTTTTCTACAGGAGTGCAGGCTAAATTCCTTCCAAACAATACTTTTAGTCCTATAGTTGGCTGGAAGTTTATAAAAGGTTTTTCCGGTAATATACAAGTTGAAACAGAAAGTTCTGATGATGTATATGACAAGACAGAATATGTTAACTCTAAATACAGATTTACTCAGAATATTTTTTATATCGGTTTAGGAATTAGTTTGAATTAAAATAGGAGAATATATGTCTTTAACAACTGATATTAAATCTCTTTTGCCGCACCGCGAGCCTTTTTTGTTCGTTGACGAAATTGTTTCTGCTGACGAAAAAGGCTGTGTCTGCGAGCACACATTTACAGAAAAAGAGTTTTTCTTTAAGGGACACTTTCCGGAATATCCGGTAGTTCCAGGGGTTATCCTTTGCGAAACAATGGCTCAGGCTGGCGGTGCGGCTTTACGCTACCTTAATATCGTTCCTGCCGACGGTCTTTTCTTTTTTGCTACTCTGGATAAAGTAAAGTTCCGCAATCAGGTTCGTCCGGGCGACAAGGCAAGAATGGAAATCCAGTTTTTGCGCAACAGCCCGAAAATGATTAAGCAGGCCGGAAAGCTGTACGTCGGCGACACCCTCTGTGCTGAAGCCGAGTGGATGTGCCTAGTTGGCAAAGCCAACTAAGCACATCCGCGAGGAGAGTGGAATCGCAGCGTGCGAGAGCACGCAGTTGAATAAATTTCCATGCAGATAGCGACCGTAAGGGCGCATGTGTCTCGTTGGCAAAGCCAACTGACGCGATTTTTGCGGTAAGCGGATAGCCCATGTTTGGGAAGCGCTCTGTTCGTGCCCGTACCAGTGCAGCTTTTAGTTTTTTAATGCACTGGTACGGGCACTTCATTTTAAAAAAGAAATTATAAATCTTGAAATGCGATGATTCTCAACTTATACTTAAAGTATGCGTTTAACTTTTATGGGAACCGGCACAAGTCATGGCATTCCTGTTATTGCGTGTGATTGCCCGGTCTGTACTTCAAAAAATCCCAAAGATATGCGGAATCGTTGCAGTGTTTATATTACATGCCCGGAAGCTGACGGGAAAACTACAGGAATTTTAATTGATACAGGTCCGGAATTTAGAATTCAGGCTTTAAAATACAAGGTTAATTCTATACGTGCCGTTCTGCTTACTCATTCCCATGCGGATCATTTAAATGGACTTGATGATTTGCGTATTTTCAGCCACACGAAATTTTCTGCAAATTGTAAAAGTTCTTCAAATCCGGAAAAAGATTATCCTGAGACAAACGGTCAGGGACTTCCTATTTATGCTAATTCAAACACTATTGCCGATGCAAAAAATCGTTTTGATTATATTTTTAAGCCTACTCAGGAAGGCGGCGGCAAACCAAAGCTGTGTTTTATTGATAATGATTGTTTTTCAGCTGAAAATCCGTTGAAAGTTGGCTCTGTAACGATTATTCCGGTGCCAATGAAGCATGGGGAACTTCCTGTAGATGGGTATCTTCTTTCCTGTACGGGTAGTGATGGTAAAAAATATTCTGCGGCTTATCTTACTGATTGTAGTTTTATAAGCGAAGATTCTTTGAACTTGATAAAAAGTAATGCCGGGATTCTTGAGCATGTTGTAATTGATGCACTGCGCGAAAAGAAACATTCTACGCATTGTAATTTTGACGATGCCTTAAATTATGCGCAAAAGCTTTGCGCAAGGCATACGTGGTTTACGCATATCTGTCATGATTCAAGCCATGAGCAGATTGAATCTTATATAAAATCCCATATTGATTTGTATCCGGCTTTGGCGGATGTTGTAAAAAACGGTGGTTCTGTGGAGCCTGCTTTTGACGGTTTGGTAATTTCCTGCGGCGACCTGTAGTTTTTTTTTGCCGGACTGTGTATTTGCGCAGAGTTATTTTTATCCGGCGAGTAGTGCCGTGCGGGGTAACGCTTGTAAAAATGTGCGGACATAAAAAAACCCGTACACAAATGCACGGGTTTCTATAACAAAAAAATCATTTTATTTTTCTGCTACTGGAGTTTCCTTTGGAACTTTTACCTTCTTTGTAATGAAACCGCTGCGCAGACAGCGTGTGCAAACTTTAAGAGTTACAGTCCGTCCACCAAGCTCTGTTTTTATTTTAAGAAGATTAGGTTTCCATGTGCGGTGAGTATGATTAAAAGACTTACTAACTTTGTTACCGTACATCGGGAATTTTCCACAAACATCGCATGTTCTGGCCATTTTGTTACCTACCTTAACTAATTACGCGTGAGTTCGTTTATAATATTAAAACTTGCCTTTTGTGTCAAGCGGCGTATAGCTCTTATGGTTATTTTTGTTCCTGTTTGAAAAAGAGGTTTTTCTCTGCGCCGCAAACAGGGCATTTCCAGTTTTCAGGAATGTCTTCCCATGGAGTTCCGGGTGGAATTTTAGATTTAGGTTCGCCATCTTCTCTTCTGTATTCATAAGCGCAGATGTCGCATACATATCTTTCTGTCATAATTACAGTATACACGATTTTAGATTTAGGGCAAACATATAATGTTTGAATAATGTTACAGGTACGCATCAAGCTGATTATAGTCTGTCAGTCTGATGAAGCTGTGTGTGTGAATTAAATAAGCCTAAATTTGAGTTTTCCAAGTTAATAAAAATTAAAAGAAAAATTGCACTGTGGGACGCAGGGAAAACTAAATTAAGGGGGTACCTGCAAGAATAATACAGGCGCAGCCATTTGTTGAACAACAAAAAGCAGGGGGATTCCTTGATTTTTTTCCCGTTGCTGGGACCCGCAGTGCAATTTTTCTTTTAATTCAATGGTATGTAGAAAACTCGGAATTAGAGCTAAATAAGTCTGTGCGGTATACGATTTTTTTTGTGTTTTTATTCAGAAAAAAAGATATAATATAGATAGACAGATTTTTATTCTGTATACAATAAACTTTTCGCGTATTTGCGAAAATGGGAGGCTTAAATTGGCTAATTCAAAAAAGGATTTATCTCTTGGCGCTTTGCTGCTTCAGATTGCACTTGCTGCATTTTTTATTGTAAGTGGAATTGTTACTTTGCAGGGTGGCAAAGGTGACGAATGTGTAATTGCAATCAGAACTGTTTTTAAGAACAGCAAAGACCTTGCAAATCTTCTTTGCATGGTAATGGGTGTAATTGAAGTTCTTTGTGGTGCTTTACTTGCTCTTAAACTTTTTGTTCCTATCGGTGCAAACGTAAATTCAATCCTTATGCTTATTATTATGATTGTATGGATTGTAGCAATCGTGCTTATTGATGTTCTTGGAAAAGGTGGACTTGTAAACGGCTTCGGCGGCAATTTCATCTCGTTCCTTAAGACACTGGCACAGCATCTGCTGGTTCTTGGTGCAATTTTCGTTGTAAAATAATCTTCAATAAAAAGATTTTTTTACATAATTTAGTAAAGGAATTTATCCGCATTGATTCCCTTAAATGGTGATCGGTGCGGATTTTTTTTAGTTAGCCCAAATGTCGGGTTTTGCAAGATATTAGCATTAAAATAAAAAATTGCTCTGTGGGACGCAGGGAAAACCAAATTAAGGGGCACCTGCTAGAATTGCATTGGCGATAGCCACTGTGGTACAGCAGGAAGCAGGTGGATCCCTTGATTTTTTTCCCGTTGCTGGGACCCGCAGAGTAATTTTTTTAAGCAAGTATTGTTTGGAAAACTCGACATTTGGGGTAGTTAGGTAATACGCGGAGAAAGTGCACCGTTAAGGATTACTTTTGTTAAAGCACATAGAATTAAAATAACCAATGCTTACGGCGCTTTTGTCGTACCTGTATTTTCGTCGGCTTGAAATTAGGAAATGGATTATATACAATCAATTTTATATGAAACATAAGTTTGTTCTAATTATATTTGTCGCTTTTGCTATAGCCCTTATTTCTTTCTTCGTAATGAACGGAAATCCTTCAAAACAAACGGTTTCTACTCCTCAGTCTAAAATTGTAAAACCGGTTGTAACTGATTTGCAAAATGAAAATTTCGGTGACGACGGCTCTAATTCTGAAAGCACAACACTTACTTCTTTTATTCCTTTAGCTCCAGATGAAACTCTTCTTAATATTATAACCGTGGATTTTGACGGTGATATGCGCGATGACCAGATAAATCTTGTACGCAAAGTTACAAGCCCGTATCTGTGGCTTCTGGTTGGTCTGTATGATACGGATACTGGTTCTTATGAAAGAACTTTTGAAATTCAAACAGCTATAACGCAGGTTCATTCATTTTCTTATGCCGGTCTTGATGTCCTTGGAAATCATCAGATGGAACTTGTTTATCAGGGAGTTACAGATGCTGGTGATTCAGTTCTGAGGATTTATCAGCTTAAAAAAAAGCGTCGTAACGGATATGAATTAAATATAATAGGAGATTTTGTTTCTGACGGCAGTTTGTTTATTCAGCAGTCTTCCCGTGATCAGGCTTATGAATTGTCCCAGGTTAATGCAGAGCCGTATTCTATAGTAGCTTATGGTTCTTTGCCGGATAGCGCAGTTAATTCAGATAATTCTTATGAACAGTATCAGATAACATATAACTGGGACAAAAAGAGCAATTCGTTCATAGAAACTGAACGGGTAAAAATGAGTGACCGCCGTGTAGCCGCAAATGAACTTGCAAAGATTCAGGACGGAACGATAGGAACCTTTACAGATTTTCTGGATGGACTTTGGTATAAGACTTCAAATGACGGGGATGGAATACGCTACCTTTCTTTTGATTATGCAGATTCTGAAATTATCCTTCAGTATAATGATTTTGAAGAAGTTTATGTCTGGCTGGAAAGTTATCTGAGTAATTCAGGTATTTATCTTTCTGCAAAAAACACAACAATTTCCAGTCTTAATAGAAGATATTATATAACTTTGGTCGCTACAGATGAAATTCGTCTTCGTATTCAGGAAAATATAGGAATGATTATAGACGAAAGTAATTTGTGGAACGGAAATTATAAAAAAATGACTCCTAAAACGGCAATCAGTTCTTCTAAAAAGAAAATAACATCTGAAGACTTTTTAAAGGATTTAACAGCAGGTGAAATATGGTATGCGTCTGACGGTACAAAATTTACTTTTTCTTCCGGGAAATATGTTGCTTCCGGTGATTTGTCTGAAGAAACCGGAAAATTTACGGTGATGGATGTCGGTTCTGTTCCTGTTGTATCTTTCCGCTCTGATGCAAATGTTGAGCGTCCGTTCTTAAAGCAGAATTATCAGCTTTCCTATGGAATGATTACTCCGCCGGCTTCTAAAAACCGTTCAAAAGCTAAAAAGCCTGTACCGGTAATTGACCATAATACGATTATAATTCAGGCCGTGCATTTAAGTTTGCAGATGCCTGAACCGGTAGATTCTAATACAATAACGCTTACGCGCGGGACTGTTACCGTTGCGCAGTAATACGCCACTCGGAGCGACGCTGTGCTTTTCACGCAGCCTGAGGCAGAATGTGTGAAAGCGCGGAGGAGTCCGCGCTTGACGCGGCGGTGCGCTCCTGCGTTACTCGGAGCGCTCCAAGCCAACCGCCGCTTGACAATATTGCTTGTGGTCAATAATATTTACACCTATGACCGCTAATGAACTTCGCTCAAAATATATTGAGTTCTTTAAAAGTAAGAATCATGTTGAAATTTCAGGACAGTCTTTAATTCCTGAAAACGATCCTTCTGTTTTGTTTACAATGGCAGGAATGCATCCGCTCGTTCCTTATCTGCTCGGTGAAAAACATCCTGCTGGAAATCGTCTTACAGACTATCAGAAATGTATTCGTACAGGTGATATTGAAGAAGTTGGAGATGCTTCTCACCTTACATGCTTTGAAATGCTTGGAAACTGGTCGCTCGGCGACTATTTTAAGAAAGAATCTATCGCATTTTCTTATGAATTTTTAACAAGCAAAGAATGGCTTGCCCTTGATCCTAAAAAAATCAGCGTAACAGTTTTTGCAGGCGATGAAAATGCGCCTCGCGATGAAGAAGCTGCAACTTACTGGAAAGAAAACGGCATGCCGGAAGATAAAATTGCATACCTTCCTGCAGGAGATAACTGGTGGGCAGCAGGTCCTACAGGTCCGTGTGGTCCTGATACAGAAATCTTCTATTGGGTTGGCGAAGGACTGCCTCCAAAAGGTTCAAATAAAGGAACAGACAGTGCGAACTGGATGGAAATCTGGAATAACGTTTTCATGCAGTATAACCGCATAGATGAAAAAACTCTTGTTCCGCTTGAAAAAAAGAATGTTGATACAGGAATGGGGCTTGAACGCACAAACTGTATTCTTCAGGGAAAGACTTCGGTTTATCTTACAGAAGTATTCCAGCCGATTATAGCGACTATAGAAGGACTTTCCGGTTATAAGTATGGTAACGATGAAGAAAAGGATAAATCTGTTCGTATTATTGCAGACCATACACGTTCTTCTGTATTTATTTTAGGTGATCAGCGTGGTGTAACTCCTGACCGTGTAGGTGCAGGTTATGTTCTCCGTCGTCTTATCCGCCGTGCTGTTCGCCACGGAATGAAACTTGGAATTGAAAAAGATTTTATGGCAGAAGTTGCCGCAACTGTTATAGATAATTTCAAAACAGCTTATCCGGAACTTGAACAGAACCGCGAAAAAGTATTCCGTGAACTTTCTGCCGAAGAGGCAAAATTCCGCAAGACATTAAAAAATGGTGAAGCAGAATTCCAGAAACTTCTTCCAAACCTGATGAAAAATCCTAAAAAGATTATCAGCGGAAAAGTTGCATATAACCTTTATGAAACTTACGGTTATCCGCTCGAACTTACTCAGGAACTTGGAGCTGAACACGGCTTTACAGTAGATGTTGAAGGCTTTAAGGAAGCAGAGAAAAAGCATCAGGAACAGTCTCGCACGGTAGATGCTGGAAAAGTAAAAGGCGGAATAGCAGAACAGTCTGAAATTGCTACAAAATATCATACGGCAACACACCTTTTACAGCAGGCATTGGTTGAAGTTTTAGGTGATCAGGTTGCTCAGAAAGGTTCTAACATCAATAGTGAACGCATGCGCTTTGACTTTACTTTTGAACGTGCAATGACAAAAGAAGAAATTCAGAAGGTTGAAGACATTGTTAATCAAAAAATAAACGAAGACCTTCCTGTAGATATGCGCATTATGACTTTGGATGAAGCAAAAGCCGAAGGTGCGCGCGCTTTGTTTACAAATAAGTATGGTGAAAGCGTAAAAGTTTATACGATTGGTCGTGATCCAAAAACTGACTGGTTCAGTAAGGAAGTTTGTGGAGGACCTCATGTTCAGCATACTGCTCAAATCGGTAAATTCAAGATTGAAAAAGAGCAGTCATCTTCTGCTGGTGTACGTCGTATAAGGGCTACAATTTCCGGTGGCTTGCCGCTGGAAGCATAAAATTTGTAACTATAGCAGCAGATTTTTGTTTCTTTTTTGTAGAAAGAAATTATAGCTGGTTTCAAGAAAATATGTTTTTTGAAACCGGCTCATTATATCAAATGTATATAAGGATTAGAATTATGAAACGCCTTGTTACCCTAATGCTTTTTTTAACGGCTTTTGCAGCAGGAATTTTTGCACAGGCAGATATGCAGCCTGTTGCTATTATAAAATATAATGGTTCAGAAACTATAAGGTTAAAGGAACTTAAAAACCGCGTAAGTACTTATGAACGCCAGGCAACAAAGGAATTTGATGTAGAACAGAGAAAAGCCGTTCTTGAAGCCCTTATTAATGAAAAACTTATTCTTCAGGCTGCAAAAAAAGAAGGAATGACTGTTTCCGACAGTCAGGCAAATCAGGCTTTCCTTCAGTATATTTCCCAGCAGTTCGGCCGCGAAGTTACAGAACAGCAGTTTGCTGATTATATCCGCAAAAGAGAAAATGTTTCACTTGATGAATATTTTAATGAACTTTTTGGTTTGACCCTTAAAGGTTACAAAGACCACATGAAAAATCAGCTGATTATTCAGCGCTTTGTCGTAACAAAAAAAGGTGATAAAATTAAAAGTGCACAGGCAAAAGATTCTGAAATCCGTTCCAGTTATGAACTTAATAAGGCATCTTATGTTCAGCCTGATACATTAACAATGTTCCTTGTAATCGTTCCAAAAGAATCTGATGCAAATGCTGCAAAAGCAAAGGCAGAATCACTTCGTAATGATTACAAAGACAAAAAGCAGACATTGGAACAGATTGCAGTAAAGTCTCGTGTAGAAAACTCTGGTTTTCAGGCAGGAGAACTTACAGTTTCTAAAACTGAGCAGCACGCAAGAGAATTAGGTCTTTCTTCAGCAAATATGGAAGAATTGTTCCAGAAGGATAAAGGATATTTATCTGATTTGACTGAAACACAGGTTGACTATCAGTTCTATGTTGTGCAGGAAAAATTCCCTGCTAAAATGCTGGAATTGAGCGATGTAATTCAGCCGGGAACAACACATACGGTATATGATTATATAAAATCTATGCTTACGCAGAGAAAACAGAGTCTTGCTATGCAGGCTGCTTTGCAGGAAGTTTCTGACGAGCTGAATACAGATGCAAATGTGGAATGGGCAAAAAAAGGTGAAGCCCTGGATAAATTGCTTTCTTGGGAAGGAAAAAAATAAGTGTCACGACGAAAAGGCCGTATATTAGCTTTTCAGGCATTGTACTCTTGGGATGTTGGCGGAGTTCCAGAAGAAACTTTGACAACATTTGCATGGGCTGTAAATGTTGATAATCCTGTACTTGATGAAGATACAAGAACTTTTGCAACCCTGCTTATAAGAGGAACTCTTGAACATATAAACGAAATTGATGAACAGATAAAATCTCATCTTTCAGAAAAATGGGATTTTTCCAGACTGGATCATGTTGCTCTTGCAATTTTGCGCATGAGTGTTTATTCAGTTCTTTTCCAAAAAGATATGCCTGCAACCGTTATAATGGATGAAGCTATTTCCATTGCAAAAGAGTTTGGTTCGGACGACTCTTACAAGTTTATAAACGGTATGCTGGATTCTATAGAAAAAGATTTGAACTCTTCTAAAGAAGGTTGATATGAAAAGCCGCTGGTTGCGTTGTGTCGCAATTTTTTTACTCATTTTAACAGCGGCTTCATGCTCTCTAAAATCTGATGATACTGCTTTTCTTACCGATCTTGATTCAGTAGATATTCTTATCAGACAGGGCGACACAGCTTTTGCAATAAAGAAACTCAAAAAAATAGAGAAGAAAGCGTTTAATGTCTATGCTTCGCTTGGAATTCTTCGCCGTTATATTCAGCTTGGGGAAAATGCAGAAGCAGAACGTTTTATTCTGTCTGTTATGAAAAAAAAGAAAGACAGTACAGAATTAAATGCGATTTACGCATATCTTCTTTTGCGTAACGGAAAAACCGACCAGGCTTTGCCGTTTGCAAAGAAGCTTTCCGGTACAATGTATGATTCGCTTTATTCCGAAGCTTTGCTGACAAAAACTCATTCAGAAAAAAAAGAACTTAAAGATTATTTAGATGAATCTTTTGTTCCTGTTTTTGAAGCAGCCTATAAAACTTCTGCAAACACGTCGTGGATAAAAAACTGTGCGCTTATTTCTATAAAAAGCGATAATATAAAGGATTCCGGAAAATATCAGCCGCAAAAACTATTTACTGCGGATGATGCTTATTTCTGGGGACTTGTTCAGTATGATTCTTCAAATTTTTTGCAGGCAGCACAGGATTTTGCTCTGGCACAGAATCTGCTTTCTGTATCTTTGCGCAAAGACAGAGATTCTATACTTGCAGGAATTTCTGCGTTAAAAGCCGATGCCATGATTAATGTCGGCGAATATGAAGCGGCAGAAAAAGAACGGGAATTTCTGCTTTCGCTGATAACAGATACAAAAAATCTTGATTTTTTACCGGTAACTTATGTTAATTCAGCATTTTGGGCAGCCCAGAAAGGTGATGTAAAAACTCAATATGATATGCTGTTTAAATCGGTAAAAGAATTTCCTGATTATATTCCGGGACTTGCTTCTTATGCTAATTTGGCATGGGAACAGAATCAGCCTTCTGAATCTAATTTTTATGAAACTGCCTTAAGAAATTCCGGAATGAAAACTCTTGAAATGCAAAAGTATGACAGGATTCCAAAGGCAAGCACGGCTGATGCGCTTTTCCGTATGTCTCAGGCGCTGGAAAAAAATCCTGACCCAATGTTACTGGTAATAAAAAAAGACTTTGAAAACAAGGTAAATAATATTCCTGAAAATAAGAAAATAGCTGATGTATGGAAAATCCTTGAATCTAATTCATTGAATCACGAATACTGTCCGCCTGTTATCGTTCATTATGCACTGGATACTTTTCTTGGCGTAGAACAGGAAGACGAAGCTGAAAGTGTTTTTACAAAGTACATTGTGAAGCGTTATGATTTTACTGATGATGAAAACCTTTTTGTACAGTTTACAGATAAAGTAAATGAATTTGACGGCTGGGAATGTGAATATGCAGCTTATTTTGCGATGAAGCATAAGTATATCGATATTGCACGTGAACTTTATGAATCTCTTTCTAAACGCCGTCCTGAATATTCAGCCGAAAGGACAGCCGATTTTTCTTATTCGCCTGTTATGAATCTTGCCGTCATTTACAGTTCAATCGGTAAAAAGAAAGATGCTGTTGATTTATACAGCGTAAAAGCCGGTAGTGTTTATAACAAAGTCAGAAAAGCTGAAATTTTATATAGAATCGCCTGTATTCAGAATATGCAGAATAAATCTACAGATGCACTGAAAACTCTGGATTATGCGGTAAGTCTTAATCCTTTGCATGAAAAAGCACATTTGCTCCAGTTGCAGCTTAAAAACAATAAGTAAAATCTAAAGATGAATCCTGAAAATGAAAAATAAAAAAGCCGGTCTAAGAAAAACTTAAACCGGCCTTTTATATAAATAATAATCTGAAAGATTCAGATGTTATTTTTCAATTACAGCGATAATGTCACTGTTTTTAAGGATAAGATATTCTTCTCCGTCAACTTTTACAGTTGTGCCGGCATATTTATCGTACATAACGCGTTCGCCAACTTTTACTGTAATTTTTTCTTTATCTGTTCCAGGACCAACAGCCTTGATTACAGCTGTCTGTGTTTTTTCCTGCGCAGCGTCTGGAATGATGATTCCTGATGCTGTTTTTGTTTCTGCCTTTTCTGGTTGTGCAAGAACTCTGTCTGCTAAAGGTCTAAGTTTCATTTGATACTCCTTATATTATAAAAAGATAATTGCCATACTTGTAGTTACCTACATATATAAATATACGAATTTTAATGGATTATCGTCAAGAAAAAAAGAATTTTTTGACTCACCGTTAAGAAATGTCAAAAATATTGTGTCATTTTTACTCAGTTTGAATTGACTGGAAATCTGGTGTGTCAAAATGAAACATCAATGACACGCCAAATATAAAATTGATTGAAAAAACGTGAGAAAACAGGATAAATAAAGGATTTGTATACAAAAAATATAATAATAAAATGAAAAATCGGCAAGAAAAAAAAGTTGGCATGGAAATTGCTAAATATTTAGTGCAGTAATGCAGAACAACAAATGCTTTTACGCATTAAGGATGGGAGATTCTTACTATGTTGAATGATGAAAATGTACTTGCACTTTATTTGAAAGATATAAATAAAATTCCGCTTCTTACTCGTGAAGAAGAAATTGAACTTGCAAAAAAGGCTCAGGCCGGCGACAAGATTGCTAAAGACAGAATTGTCCGTGCAAACCTTCGCTTTGTAGTAAATGTTGCAAAAAAATACCAGAACCGTGGATTAGATCTGGTTGACCTTATAAGCGAAGGAAATATCGGGCTATTAACAGCTATTGAACGTTTTGATGTTTCTAAAGGATTCCATTTTATTTCTTATGCTGTATGGTGGATTCGTCAGAGTATCTTAAAAGCTGTCTGCGAAAAAAGCCGCGCAATCCGTCTGCCGCTTAACCGTTCAAATGAACTGGTGCGCATAGAACGTGCCGGAAAATCTGTTGCTGGTAACAAGACAGAAGAACAGAGCATAAAGGAAATTGCTGATATGCTTGGAATGGAAGCTTCTCATGTACGTGAAATGATTGCAATTTCCCGCGAAATGATTTCTCTGGATGCTTCTGTTTCTAATTCAAAGAGTGATGGGGTTTCTTACGGTGATTTAATCGAAGAAAACCGTTACGATAGTCCGGATGATAAAGTTATTAAAGAATCTATGCATAATGACATTGATAAGGTTTTGAATACATTAAAACCAAATGAGGCTAAGGTTCTTAAACTCCGCTATGGACTTGATGGTACAAAACCAATGTCTTTGAAAGAAGTTGGTGATGTATGTAACCTTACAAAAGAAAGAATCCGTCAGATTGAAAAGAATGCGATTGTAAGAATGCAGCATCCTACAAGGATGAATCGTCTTGCCGCTTATGTTGCATAATTTGGGAAAGCGTATAAAAAGCATCCCGGCGAGCCAGCATAAGAATCTGCTGGTCGCGTTGTAAATCTGCAATTCCTAAGGTCAGGTTTCCTGCTTGAATGGTTCCGGTAAGCTCGCCGGGACCTCTTAGTTTTAAATCCTGTTCAGCAATTACAAAACCATCTGTATTCTGGCGCAGGGCTTTCATGCGTTCTATGCCGGTATCTGTTAAATTTTTGCTGTAAATCAAAAAACAGTAAGCCTGTTCGCTGCCACGCCCAACGCGTCCGCGTAACTGATGTAACTGTGCCAGTCCGAATCTGTCTGCCTGTTCTATAACCATGCAGGTTGCGTTTGGAACATCTACGCCAACTTCAATAACTGTTGTTGCAACTAGAATTTGAATTTTACCGTCACGGAAATCATTAAGCACTTTTATCTGTTCTTCTTCTTCGATTTTTGAATGAATTAATGCACAGCTGAACTGCGGATAAATTTTTTCTTTTAGTTTTAAGAAATTTTCCCGGGCAGTTTTGAATTTTAAATCATCATCAGATTCTTCTATTGCAGGATAAACAAAATATGCCTGATGCCCTTTTTCAAGTTCTTTCTGGACGGCCTTGTAAGCGTTATTTTCGTTTCCTTCCTTTACAAGATAGGTGATAATCGCTTTTCTGCCTTGAGGCATGCTTTTTATTATTGAAACATCAAGATCACCGAATGCTGTTAATGCGAGAGTCTGCGGAATTGGTGTTGCGCTCATCATAAGAAGATGCGGAGAAACGTATCTTGAAGAAGAAAGCTTAAGGCCTTTGCCTACAATTGCGTTGCGCTGCATAACCCCAAAACGGTGCTGTTCGTCTATTACGACAAGCTGTAAATCTTTGTAACACACGGAATCAGAAAAAAGTGCATGTGTTCCGATTAAGATGTCGATTTCGCCGTCTTTTAAGGCTTTTAGAAGCTGTTTGCGTACGGAACTTTGCAGGGAGCCTGTTAAAAATGCTATGCGGACGCCGAGAGCTTCTAAAAGCTTTGCGGCGTTTTCGGCATGCTGGCGTGCCAAAAGCTCTGTTGGTGCCATTACGGCGCATTGTCCGCCCCAGTCAACGGTGCGAAGACATGCGAAAAACGCCGCAAGGGTCTTGCCGGAACCTACATCACCCTGTAAAAGACGGCTCATGGTGTAGACAGGCTTTTCTGCGGGGGCGGAAGCCTTTAATAATGCACAACGGTCGCGGTAACCGCGGTCTATATCCTGGTTCATCTGATGAATCACTTTTATCTGGTCAGATGTTAGCGTAAAAGGCAGGCGTTCTATAAGCTGTTTTTGTCTTGGCGAAAGGTTGTTTATAAACTCGGATTGCTCAATCTGTATGCTGTCAGAAGATGTTTGGGGTGTCTGTGGAGCGGAAACATCTGCATCCGGTAGATATCCTTTGTGTTCCCATGCGCGTTTTGCCATTGCGTACTGAAAATGAAAAAGTTCTTCGTAAACGAGCGTGCGCCTTGCACTTTCTACATCCGCATATTGAACAGGCAAATGGATAAGCCTTATTGCATCTTTTTTGGCAAGAAGATTATGCTTTTGGATTATTTCTTCAGGAAGTTCGTTATCAATGCCTGCATAGTTTTGCCTTAGTGCTTCTGCAACGGCTTTGCGCACGGTTTTCTGGCTTAAACCTTCTGTCAGCGGGTAAACCGGCAAAACGCGCGAATCTGGTAATGCCTGTCCTTGTAATTCAGAAAGTTCTGTATCGTCTGCAGAATCTGCGATTTTTATTGCGTCAAAACTTGTTGCCTGCAACGAACCATATTTGACGGAAAAAGCTCCGCTTACAACCAGCAAAGAGCCTACCGGATATGTTTTTTCCAAAAATGGACGGTTAAAGGCAATCAGTTCTGCTTTTGCTGTTCCGTCGTCAATTATGATTTTTAGCGTACGCATGCGCCCGTAGCCGAACCACTGGTGTGCTATAACTTTTGCTGCGGTATGAATTTTGGGCGACATACGGAATTGTGAAAGGGTTACGATTTTTGTTCGGTCATCGTAATCCCTCGGGTATAAGGTCAGAAGGTCTGCAATTGTAAAAACATTCAGGTTTGCAAAAAGTTTTGCTGTTGCTGAGCCTATTCCGTTTAATGTTCCAATTGGAATCCGTATGTCTTCAAGTTTCATTATAAAAAATCAGAATGGAAGCTGTGCCAGCATTGTGCACAAAATTGCTATGATGTACGAGAAAGCAATTTTAAACACAATGACGCTTATAATTGAAATTACAAGGGATTTCTGAAAACTTACCGGGTGTTTTCCAAAGAAAAGTGCAGAAATCTTAAAAATTATAGGATTTAATGAATAGTCGATTTGAGTCCAGATATTAGAATATCCTCTGTCTGTATTGGTAAGGTTTACAATCAGCCTGACTACAAGAAAAACGATAAAACAGGTTAAAAGTGAGCTGATAATGTTCCATATCATTTTTACTGCAATTACTAAAAATCCCCCTACAGAAATTGCGTGACCTAAGGCAAGGTTCCCTGTAATCGAGGAAGCCCCCATCAATACTGCAAATGCAATCAGTGCAGAAAAATCCAGTGCGCCAATGCGTAAAGGCAGTTTTCTAAAAATATTCAGATATGGGTCGCATATCTGCGAAAGAAAGCGTCCGAAAGTTGAATATGAAAGGTTTGGAAACCATGTAAACATTACGCGGATAAAACATAGAAAAGAATAAAGCGTGATTGCTGAAGTAAGTATCTTAAAAAAATCTGTCATATAATCTCCGTTAATTAATTGCGTGCAGCATTATGATTTCTTTTGTAAGCGTAATTTTTTAGCTGCCCTGTAAATTTTTCGTTACAAGAATGCTTAAGAAAGCCAGACATCGCAAACACCGTTACGGTCTTTTAGTTCCTGAACGAATTCCGGATTAGAAGGAGCGGTAAGCTGATTGTTTGCCTGAACTATATATGCACCTGCTTCTGTATCTATATGAAAATATACATAACAATTGCCGGTAGAGCCAAATAAAAAATCACGTAATTTTTCAACTTCGTTTTTATTTGCAAGTTTCGGATCAAGCTGGATATGCAGTTCGTGAATTGAATGAACTTTCAGGCTGTCAAGATTTTCAATTGAGTCAACTAAGAAAGAAGGCGTATCACGCGAGCCGTCAAGTTTTCCCTTAAACGCATAGATTTTTCCTTCTTCAATTTGCGGACGAAGTTCTACCCACGTTCTTGGGAAGAATGTTAAATCTATTGCGCCTTTAAAATCCTGTAATTTGGCAAAAGCCATTTCCTGCCCCTGACCTTTTTTGGTAATAATTTTGCGGAGTTCTGTGAGCATTCCGACAGCTGTATAAACTTTACCTGCGTTGCGTGACTGCCAGGAATTTCCAGCGGCAGCTTTTGTTGCTTCTGCATCCTTTGCTTCCCGGCTTATGTTGGAAGAATTTACGGTTGCACATTCAGTGATTACTTTTCTGTAATCATCTAAAGGATGTCCTGAAACATAGCAGCCGATTAGTTCCCTTTCTTCATCGAGCAATTCAATTTTTGGTTTTTCTTCTGCTTCTTCAAAAACAAAAGGAACAAATTCTTCGTCGCTGTTTTCGCCGAAAAGGCTTGCCTGTCCGTTATCAGCTCCGCGTTTTTTAGCTTCTACATAAGAAACTGCCCTTTCCATATTCTGGAAAAGCGTTGCACGGTTCTGTCCGAGTTTATC
This sequence comes from Treponema sp., assembly GCA_016287815.1. GTDB lineage: Bacteria > Spirochaetota > Spirochaetia > Treponematales > Treponemataceae > Treponema_D. The sequence goes on from JAEEWW010000009.1 coordinate 31,053, forward strand.
AAAAGCACCGGTTTTTATAAGGACTTCAAGTGCCCTTTTGTTTATTGTTCTTAAATCTACGCGTTCAAGAAAATCCATGAAGCTTTTGAATGGTCCGTTTTCTGTTCTTTCGCGGACAATTTCTTTTGCGGCTGCATCGCCCATGCCTTTAATTCCTTTAAAGCCAAAAACAATGTGTCCGTCTACGACATCAAAAATATCGGAAGAGTTGTTTACATCCGGCGGATCAACCGGAATGCCCATTTTTTTTGCTTCTTCAATATATGGCGGAAGTCCGTCTGTGGAAGTAATTTCATTTGTAAGGTTTGCTGCCATGAATTCGGCAGGATAATTCGCTTTTAGCCATCCTGTGCGGTATGCAAGAACGGAATAGGCTGCCGCATGGGATTTGTTAAATCCGTAGCCTGCGAAAGGAATCATTATGTTAAATATTTTTGCGGCATGTTCTTTTGTAAATCCCTGTTTTACAGCGCCTTCTTCAAATTCAATCTGTTTGGAAGCCATAACTTCAGGCTTTTTCTTTCCCATGGCACGGCGAAGCATATCTGCCCCGCCAAGAGAGAATCCTGCGATTCTCTGGGAAACCTGCATTACCTGTTCCTGATAAACCATAACGCCATAGGTTTCTTTAAGGATGTCTTCAAGACACGGATCCGGATAATGAATTGTTTCAGGCTTCCATTTTCCTTCAATATACTGTGGAATGTAGTCCATTGGTCCCGGCCGGTAAAGTGCGTTTAACGCAACAATTTCTTCTATGCAGCGAGGTTTTGCTTCGCGAAGGATCTTCTGCATACCCGGGGATTCAAACTGGAATACTGCGGTAGAGTCTCCCCGGCAGAAAAGGTCAAAGGTTTTTTCGTCAGTTTCGCTTACTTTAGAACAGTCAAAAAGTTCTTCACCTGGTTTTTTATGCTTGTTGATAATGGTTTCTGCATAGCGGATAAGTGAAAGAGTTTTTAATCCAAGGTAGTCAAATTTTACAAGTCCGCAAGGTTCGATAATGTCCATTGTGTACTGAACGCCGACTTCGCCGGTTTTTGAATCTTTGAAAACAGGAGCCCAGTCCGGCAATGCAGTTAAGCCGATTACCATACCGGAAGCATGTAAACCTGTGTTGCGGTTTAAGCCTTCAAGTTTTTTGCAAAGCTTCATCCAGCGTTCAAAGGTCGGCTGGTCAAGTCCGATTGTTCCGACAGGATCTGCTGCAACAGGAATAAGCTGTCCGCCGTCCGGCATTTTTTCTGTCGGTGCACTGAAGGCGTCCTTGAATTTTGCCTTTGGACTGTCAGGAATACATTTTTTTACTTTGTCTACAATGCCGAGCGGAATGCCTAAAACGCGCGCAACGTCTGCGAGGCAGTTTTTTGGCTTTAAAGTACCAAAGGTAACAATATGTCCTACCTGCGGTTCGCCATACAAATCGCGCGTGTGCTGGATTATATCCTGACGGTAATCGAAGTCCATATCAACGTCAAAATCCGGCATGGATACACGTTCAGGGTTTAAGAATCGTTCAAAAATAAGTTTGAAGCGGAACGGGTCAATATCTGTAATTCCCATGCAGTAGGCTACAAGACTTCCGGCTCCAGAACCTCGTCCAGGGCCGATTGGAATGTAGGGTTTTGGTCTGTTGTTTACATTATCATAAGTTGATTTTGCCCAGTTGATAAATTCCCATACGATAAGGAAGTAACCTGAAAAGCCCATGCTGAAGATAATGCCTATTTCATATTCAGCGCGCTGACGGATTTCAGGCGTAATTTCCTTGTAGCGTTCTTTCAGGCCTTTTTCTACAAGGAAGCGTACGTAATCGTCCTGATTTTTTGTGTAGTCATCTCCGTGTGTCTGGAATTCCTTAGGAAGTTCAAACCGCGGAAGACAGGATTTTAATTCCTGAGTCTTATACTGATGAATCGTCAAATTGCACATATTGGCAATTTTTATTGTGTTTTCGTATGCTTCAGGGATTTCCGGGAAAAGCTGGCGCATTTCATCTTCGGTCTTAAAATACCATTCGGTGCGGCCTTCTCCCATGGATTCATGCGGTTCGTCCAGAAGTTTTTTAAAGCCGATGCATCGTAAGGCATCCTGAGCTTCTGCATCATCCTTATTTAAATAATGAATATCGTTTGTAACAACCAGCGGAACATCAAATTTTCTGGCAAGTTCAATTAACTTTGGATTTACCTGTTTTTGAATTTCAAGTCCGTGGTCTTGCAGTTCTATATAATAATGGTCCGGTCCGAAAAGTTCCTTATAGCGTTTTATAATGTCTTCGGCATCGTCTAATTTTCCTGCGGCAATTGCGCGCGGTAATTCTCCTGCTACACAGGCAGAAAGGCAGATTAATCCTTCGTGATACTGTTTTAAAAGTTCAAAGTCTATTCTTGGCTTTCCGTAATAAAGTGAACTTTCGTCTGTAAAAGCGCGTGAACAGAGCCAGCTCATGTTTTTGTAGCCGGTTTCGTTTTCGCAAAGCAGGATTAAGTGAAAGTTATGGCTTCCGTAGCGTGTGTTTTCTTTTTTGGTATGGTCTTCCGTACAGTAAAATTCACAGCCTACGATAGGGTTTATTCCGTTTGCGTGACAGATGTGCTCAAAGTTCAACACTCCGAACATGTTTCCGTGGTCGGTTAAAGCCAGGGCCGGCATCCGCAGTTCTTTTGCGCGTGCAATAAGCGAATCAAGTTTTACAGCGCCGTCAAGAAGGGAATAGTCTGAGTGAACATGAAGATGTACAAAATTACTTACCGGCGTTCCTTCCGGTGCATCTGGGAAAACGTGAATGTCAGCCATAGAGTGTATTTTATAGGGTTTGTTCTGAGTTCGCAAGCGCATTGCAAACTTCATGGGTGCATTGCAACTCCGCAGCTGAAACTGCCTTGCAAACAGGCATGTTGCTCAAAATATAAGGTAAGCTGTAAAAAACAAAATGGTAATCTGCTAAAGCCAACATGTAAGTTACTAAAAACATTCGTTTCTTGAGAATCTTTTAGTTGCTAATTTCTTATTTTTGTCTTAAAATGAATTCAGTTTATAAAAAAGTTCTTCTCCTGGGTGGAATATGGAGTGAGGAAAGGACATTTTTCTGTAACTGTTGTTGCCTGCGAAAGATGTTTTTATGAAAAAAAGGAATAGTATAATTAAAAAAACGACAGGTTCTTCGTTTCCTCGAAGAACTGTAAAGCAAACGGCTAAATTCTTTGTTTTTCTGCTTGTTTTACTTCTTTTAATTACAGAAGGTCTTGTTTGTTTTTTTACAATGCGAAGCAATGCCGAAAAACTCTACCTTTCTATAACAAAAGAAGTTATTGCGTCGTATTCAAATAATATTTCTACTCTTATATCAAGGTTCAATGCTGACCTTATGCTTTTTGCAACAGCTCCTGTAGAAGATTCTCGCGAAGATATTGTTGATAAAATGGGCAAACTTCAGCCCCTGCTTGCAAATGACATACTGAATGTTTTTTATGCCGATGATTCAGGTTACGGCTATCAATATAATAAACCGCCTGTTCCAATTTTTGACCGAATTTATTACTACGAAATGATTTATAACAATAAGAATTACTGGCTTGATGAGCCTGTAATTTCTAAATCGTTTGGTGTTCCCATCTTTCATATTGCACAGTCAGCTTTTGATAAATCTGGCAAAAAAAGAGGATTCTTTTCTATTTCAATTCCACTGAAAACTATCGAAGATAACATTAAGGAAACTCAATTTATAAACAAAGGGAACGTGTTTATTATTGATACACAGGGACACTTTATACTGCGTCCGCAGCATTCGTTTATTTCAAAAAACTATAAGCGTTCGCTTCATTCTGATAAAAATGTTGATACCTTACTTGATACCATGGCAATGCAGATGAAAGGTCATTTAAGGTTCAAAGGGCAGGACGGGAAAAAATACATAGTTGTCTATACACCGATAAAAGAAACCCCATGGTCACTTGCAGCTATTATTCCTCATTCAGAAATTCTTTCCAGTTTTTCTTCTGTCGGCTATAAGATGCTGTTTACGCTGGTAATCTTTACGGGGCTTTTAATCAGTCTGTATGCTGTAATTCTACTTGTCGTTGTTTTCCATAAGATTTACAAGGTTAATAAGTTTAACGAACCATTGGATAATCTTACAGGATTATGGACTTTATCCCGCTTTGAAAAAGAAATTCAGATTCTTCTTGAAAAAAAGCATTCTACGAATTATATGGTTGTAAGTTTTGATATTCAGGGATTGAAATTTATAAACCAGACATACAGTGAACATGTTGGTAACGATATGCTTATTCTGTTCAGTCAGAATCTTGCGAATTTTGCAAAAAAAATGCATGGTCATTGTGCACGCGGATATGCTGATCATTTTTACCTGATTGTTCCTTTTAAGGACAGAAATGAATGTTTTGAAGCGTTCAGACAGTGCTTTTATTCGCATAGAAATGCTTCTTCTTCTGATGTTATTCCTATCCTCGTAAAGAGCGGAATTGTTTTTACAGGAAAAGATTTTGGAACGGAAAGCATTACCGACCTTCTGGATAAAGCAGCTTATGCACGCCGTGAAATTAAAGGTTCTTATGAAAGAGAATATTTAATTTTTGATGAAAGTTTAAATCAAAAAGTACTCCGCGAAAAGAAAATAGAATCCTGCATTTTTACTGCATTTGATAACAGGGAATTCTATGTTGTATATCAGCCTAAGATTTCAATTTCTACAGGCAAGGTTGTAGGTGCTGAAGCTTTGGTTCGCTGGGATAGCGCAACTTTAGGCAAGGTTATGCCGGATGATTTTATACCGATTTTTGAGCGGAACGGTTCTGTTGTAAAGCTTGATTTCTTCGTTTATGAAAGCGTATTTAAATTCCTTTATGACAATATAAAGAACAATATTCCGGTTGTGCCGATTTCTTTGAACATGTCTCGGCTGCATACAAATACCGGCGCGTTCCTTGAAATGTTTGACAAACTTTTAAAGCAGTATAATATTCCGCCTTCTTTGATAGAAATAGAAATCCTTGAACGTTCTGTTTCCCGCGGGAATGGTTCATTAAAGCCTGTAATTGAAGGTCTGCATGACCGTGGTTTCCATGTTTCTATGGACGATTTTGGAACAGGCGAATCTTCTTTGAATATGCTTGATACAATTCCTGTTGATACTTTAAAGATAGACAAGAACTTTTTGCGCGAGCAGAAAGACTGGGAAACAACCAAGCAGATTATTATGAAAATAGTAGAACTTGCCAGAGACCTTAAAAAAACAGTTGTCTGCGAAGGTGTTGAAAACAAAGCTCAGGTTGAATTCTTAAATTCAATCAATTGTGATATAGCACAGGGATTCTTCTATTCAAAACCGTTACTTTCATGGGAACTTTCTGAATTCCTAAAAAAGAATGTTCGTATTGAACACTGAGTTTTGATTCATTCAAAACTTGCAAAACATCCTGATGACACGAACCAGCTGGAAGCCGAAGGCTGAAATCTGGATTTTACGTATGAATAATGTGTCAAAGTCTAAAAGCCGATAAATAAAATATGATTTCTGAAAGTACAAAATACACTGCTGCGATTATAGGTTGCGGAAGAATAGGTTTTTCTTTGGGCTTTGACAAAAAACGTGAGCAGCCGGCTTCTCATACTATGGCTTTGCTAAATAACCGGCGGATCCGTATTCTTGCCGGGTGTGATACAAATAAAGAAAATCTTGAAAGGTGGCAAAAATATGTAAAAAAACAGCAGGGGAGAGGAACTCCTCTTAATGTTTATACAGATTGCACAAAAATGCTTTCAGAAATAAAGCCTGATATCGTTACCGTTGCCGTTAACGAGGATTTTCATTTGGATTGTGCCTTGCAGGCAATCCGTGCTAAACCGCGTCTTGTAATTCTTGAAAAACCGGTTGCGTTAAATGTTGAAGAAGGGCAGAAAATTGTAGCCGAAGCTGAAAGATGCGGTGTTCCTGTAATGATAAACCATGAAAGGCGTTTTGCGCTTGATTATCAGGCGGCGCGCGCTTACTTAAAAAAAATAGGTGATATTCAGTGTATACATGCAAATCTGCTTTCGGGGCTTAGGGTATATTCAAAAGAAGATGAAAAAACAGGTGCCTACAGTCTTTTGCATGACGGAACTCATTTAATCGATATTGTTTTATTTTTCCTTGAAGAATTAGAGGCTTCGGCAGGATATGCGGCTACAGACGATTCTGAGCGCGCGCCGCTTTTGCAAAATCCTGTTTTAACTTCCGTTTATTACGATAAAGAAAAAAAAGACAAAGATGGCGGCAAAATAGTACGTAATTTGAACGTTCATTATACTTCGCCTGAATGCCCGGATGTTTATTTTACAATTTCAGGCAGAAGCAAGTTCTTTGGTTTTGAAATAGACATCACAGGTACACTTGGCAGAATCCATATCGGTAACGGTTTTGCAGAATTTTATCTGCGAAAGCAATCTAAATTATATACAGGCTTTTATTCGCTTACAAAAGATAAAAGCGTAAAAGTTCCGCGCAAAACAAAGTATTTTGCAAACATGGTTCAAAATGCCGTAGATTTTCTGGACGGTAAGACAAGCCTTGGTTCAACGCTTGCCAACGGTATGAATGTACTAAAAATTATTGATGAAATCCGCAATATGATTAAAAGCTAAACTTACCTGTTGTACTAGGTAAACTTAACTATCGTAGTAGGTCAATTTACCTAGCGTATGAGGTAAGCTTACCTTGTTAAATAGGTAAACTAACCTATTGCCTTAGGTAAATTGACCTGGTGTATTAGGTAAGCTTACCTCTTGCTCATTTTCAGCTGTATTTAAATATAAATACTGCTATATAACTGTAAAAATCCTGCTGAATGTCTTAGATTTTGTTTCTTTGCATGGAATTGAACTTCGTGTAAATTGCGTAATAATTTTCAGGCTGTATTTTCCGCTTTCAAGAGCAGGAACAGTACAGGCAATTTCACTTGAAGTATTAACTCCTATTTTAGAAGATTCTACTTTTACAGTTTTTGATTCATCTTCTATATTTACAAAATAAAGTCCATTATCCTTATTATCACCTGAAATACGTATAAAGCTGCCTGTGATTTTTATTAAGCCACCCGGAGTAAGAGTATCATTGGTGTTGCTTTCCAGATCGTGTACAGAAAGAATTGTCGGGAGTATGCGATTTTCTTGTGCTATGACAGGTCGAAGTGAAGATAATAATTTTTTTACACTCTTTTCGATTCTAAAAGCTATGCCTATTGAATTTTTATTGGGATTAAAAACGGCATGTTCATTGTCAAAACTTCCGTTAACTTTTGCACAATATATTCCCAGCCCGCCGTGAACTATTGCTCCGTTAATTACCCGGTCAAGCACTGCACAGTTTATGACGTGCCATACCAAAAGAATCTGTTGCCTGGAATAACCTTTTAGTACACCGGTTACAAGAATATCATCAGCGATGTTTTCCATATTGAGTGTACCGCGGAAAATCGGACGGGCATGATAACTCGTTTTACCATTGTTTTTCTTCCCGATTGCTGATGGATAAAGGACAGCTGCAAGCTTTGCTGATTCATAATCCACCGTGTTGTTTGATAATGTGTTGATATTCATAAAACTACCTCATAAATAAGATTTCATTATATTAATTGGGTAGGAATATCAAAAATATGCAAGTTTTTAGAAAAAAAGTGTAAAAAAAACTAAAATATGAAGAAAACAAATGGGAAACTTATGAATTTATACGTGAGAAGAGTTAATTAGTCATAATCCTCTATCTCCTGTTTTAGTAGTGTGAACAGGAGATGTCAATGATTTTTAAGAGAGTTTGCGTTTAATAACACATTGGTTTTGAGTTTTATATTTAAATTGTTAAATATGGTAGTCTCCGTATGTATCATCCTGCAGTGGAAAGACTATCTTTTGACGAGTGTCTCTAGTTTTTTTATAGCGGCATCTAATAAATCCTTCCCCTGTAGATCTTTAATCCATTCTTCAGGAATCTCTTTATCTTTCTGCCCGGCATAATAGATTCCGGCCATGGCTCCGGCAACCGATCCAATTGTATCAGTGTCGTTTCCGAGCTTCAGGATTTTTAAAATACAATCTCTGTAAGAATCTGTTGTAAGGAAACACCAGAGGGCTGCTTCCAGAGTATCAACAACATATCCTTTGCTGCTGATTTCTGATTCAGGTAGAGAAGTAAAATCATTATCACCGAGTCTTTGATATTGAGCGAAGGCATATTCAAAATCTTTATTCTTGGAAACAAACTTTTTAATCTGTTCAAAAGCCTCTGTAAGGGCTGCGTTTTTTTCTGAACCATTTAATAGCTTAAGAAGAACAGCAATATAAATATCACACCCGATAAAGGCTATCGGATGTGCATGAGTGAGCCTTGAAACATTATGAACTATCTCGAATGCCTTGTTGTTATCAAAAGCATTTGCTTCAAAAAGTTTCTGTAGATAAAGAACAAGGGGAGAAATTCTCATAATGGATCCATTGCCATTATCCCGTTCAGAATTTCCTCCGCATAGAAGTGGATCGGTACCGCCTTTATAGCATAGCAATGCTTTAAAACAGGTTCGGCCGATATCAAAGGCTTTGTAATAAGGAGTATACTTTCCTTCCGAAATCCAAAGATAGAAATTATGCATTATCTTCTGATAATCAATTTCATCATCACAACAAAGTGCATCGGCAAGCGCTATAGTAAGACTTGTATCATCACTCCAGGTTCCGGCCGGAATCTTTCCAAAATAGTGTGCCTCCATTTTTGTTATATTAAATTTCTTTGCCTGTTCCCGCTTATAAAACTGAACAGGAAAGCCCATTGCGTCAGCGACAGCAACACCGTAGATTAGGTTATAGCAAATTTCATAAAAAGGTTTCATAAGTTTAATTATACAAGATTATACTATCAATTTATGATTGTCGAACTAAAAAAAATACAAATTATACAGGCTTCGGTTATTAGTGGTGATGGAGCGAAAATTCTGTCATTTTAATTAGCGTCATTGTATAATCAATTTAATGGAGAATAAATAGCAATGGCAACAAAAACTGATTATCAAAATTTGCTTGATGACGTATTGGATATACTAGATAAAAATGACAAGAAGAGAAAAGACCGTTTAAAAAATGGCGATAGTTTTAATATTTTCACAACAATTGGAAAATCAAGTGATGAAGTAAACATCCATTCAAAATTCCTCGCAATGCTGTTAGACCCAAAAGGTGAACACGGATGCGGAGACGCATTTTTGCGGATTTTTTGCAAAAAGACAGTCAAAAATATAGGTAACTTGGATTTGGATAAAGCAGAGGTTTTTGCAGAGTATAGTATCGGCCCAATCAGAAACGGTGGAACTAAAGGAGGTAGAGTTGATATTCTAATCAAGTTTGGTAAGGAATATGCCATAATAATCGAAAACAAGATTTATGCTGGTGACCAAGAAAATCAACTTCTAAGATACCGCAACTATGCGAAAGAAACAAAATATAAGAATTACAAGATTTTATATTTGACCCTTGATGGTCATTCACCAGAGGAAAAGTCAACAGGTGTTAATATAGAAAAGGCCAGTCAAGATGAAATCTATTGGTCAGAAATATCATACTCAAATGAAATAAAGGATTTCTTGCAAAATTGGATAAATTCAAAAAGAAATGAAAATAAGACATGGATTTATCCTGTTGTTGAACAATATATTAAATTGATTGATGAAATTACAGACCAGAACAGTGATGATGAATCAGAAAAGATTATAAAGTTGCTATTTGAAAATGATAACCTGGCACTTGCGGAAGAAATGAAAGAAGGTATAAGATTTACAAAAAAACAGATATTTAATGACTTTTGTGAAAATGAACTGAAAGTATTAGCAAAAAATGATTATAAATTGACAACAAAAGAAGATGAAGACGAAGAACATCTTTTCCGTCGCCATCTGGCAAAAAGCAAGTGGAAGTATTATCGGTTAACATTTGAACTAGATTTCAATTCTTATGATTGCAAATTTGGAGTAACGATTCGTGATGATAATGATATTGATGGACGAAAACGTCCAAGGATAGAAAAAGAATTGCGAAAATTACAGGATTATAAAAATGAGCATTTCTGGTGGATGATTTGGGATTACCTTGAAGGTGATTATGCGAACTGGAATGCAGAATCTTTTGTAAAAGTTAAATATGAGCCAAAAGAACTCTTGGGCATTATTGATGAAAAACTAAGGCAATATAGCCCCGTTCTTGATGAATTGGCAAAAAACTTATGAGGTGAAATATGAGTCGTAAAGTAAATATGGAAAAATTGCTTATTAATGGTCGAAATCTTATAGCTGCAGAAGCACTTTGCAATGAAATTGGAAATGCAAAGAAAAGAATTCTTGATGATAAATTGGTCCCTCGTCTAGAAGAATTTGCTGAAAAAGAAGGATTATCTTTAGATTCTGATACAGTATGTTCCAAACGCTTTTCAGGTTTTTATTTTGAACCGAGTAGTTGGAATGAAAAGTATAATATTGGATTTGAATTTCAACAGCAAAATTATACTAATTTAATTTATGGTATTCATTTGACAGATGCAGATGAACCGTCAACTAGCGAGAAAGAACAAGAGGAATTGCATCAGCTTTTTTCAAATACATCTAAAAAAAACAAATCAAAATGGTGGCCATGGTGGGCTGCCTTTGAATATAATAATTGGACTTCAGATATATTTATTAACATATATAAGAATCCAAAAGCGATGGCTAAGCTTATAATAAATAAGACTCGTGTAATTTTAAAGAAAATTGGCAATTGTTGAATTTTTTCTATTTCATAATCTCAGACAATATAAAAAAGGGAGCTACTTATGCAGAATCTAACAGAAATCATTCCCGAATTTCGTGACGGATGGGAACTGCAAAAGAATGGCGGATATTTTAAATAGACTGATTACAGCTGGTTTTTATTTTTTTCTACCCGCTGAAAAAAGTCGAATGATGGGAATAGGCTTGTAGAAATTGGATTTTAGTCCAGTTCTGTGTTCCAAAATCCAGAATAATTAGAAAGTAAATTCAAATGGTATATGTTGGAATTCTACAGACTTTTAAGAGCTTCTCAATTGATTTTATATCAAAGTCATCTGCCGCAAGTTTTTGAATCTTCCAATGCATCATGTGCCAGATAATTTATATTAAAGTAGGTTTCCAATTCGGTTAGTTTTTGATATTGATGCTAATTATATAAAAGAAAATAATGTATCTATATTCGTAAAATGATAGCTTTACAGTCGTATAATAAGCTTTATCATTTATCCAGATTTTATTTTTGAACAACTACTCCCCCATTTTACTTGTTCTCTATGTCATTTTGTAATAAAATGACATAGAGATTAATTATTTGGGGTAGAGGATGCACATTTTTGAATATAATGAGAACGCAAAGCAACTGCTGACGCCGGAAGTAATTCAGCTTTTAAGCACTGTTTATGAGCGCAAAGGCCGCCAGCAGTTATTTGTTGAAGCAAAAAAAGATGAACTGAACACTCTGTTGGAAATTGCAAAGATCCAGAGTACAAAATCCTCAAACAGAATTGAAGGAATATTTACTACCGATAAACGGCTTGAAGAATTAATGAATCAAAAGTCAGAGCCTAAGAACCGTAACGAAGAGGAAATTTCCGGTTATCGTGATGTTCTTAATACAATTCACGAAAGCTATGATTATATCTCTCCAACTGCCAATGTCATTATGCAGCTCCATAGAGATTTGTATTCCTACAATAAATCTGGCTTTGGCGGAAAATACAAAACCGGTGACAATATAATCGCCGAAACTGACAGAAATGGAAACCGGAAAGTCCGCTTTACACCGGTTTCTGCATTTGAAACAGCAGAAGCAATGCAGCTTATGTGCGGAAACTTTCTGAACGCCTGGAAAGAAAATAAAACTGATAAACTCCTTTTAATTCCAATGTTCATTCTTGATTTTCTCTGCATCCATCCTTTTGAAGATGGAAACGGAAGAATGAGCCGCCTTTTAACGCTGCTTTTGTTTTATCGCGCTGGTTTCATTGTTGGCAAGTACATCAGTATAGAAATGCTTATTGAACAGACAAAAGAAATCTATTACGAAGCTCTGCAGAATTGTTCTGCACTCTGGCATGAAAGCAAAAATCTTTATATGCCATTTGTAAAATATTATCTGGGACTTCTGATTAAAGCTTCAAATGAATTTGAAAGCCGCATTGAATATCTTTCATCTGAAAAGATTTCAAAGCCGGAGCGAGTAAAACGACAGATTCAAAACACTCTCGGCAAAATCAATAAAAGGCAGATTCTTGAAAAATGCCCCGACATCAGTACAAAAACCGTAGAGCGAACTCTTGCAGAGCTGGTAAAACAAGGTCTGATTGAAAAAGTTGGTGCAGGTTCTGCAACATGCTATGTCTGGATACAGAAATAGCTTTTAACCCGGGAGAAATCGTAGTTGCCTGTGATATAATCAGCAGGATTTTTAAAATCATCATTCAAAAACAGTATTACTAAAAATTTCGTCAAGAAGATCATCAGTTTCTTTTATTAAGGCATTGCAGGAATCTACCAGTATAAAAATTTCAACGGGTTCATTCAGTCTTTTATAGGAAGGAGCTGTTGCGTAATATTTCATCTGACCGGAACTCTTTTCTGAATTGACCTTAGAATAATCAACTTTATGCTCGCATCTTAATCCAGAATATTTTCCTGGTATGATTTTTCCAGTAAAGAAATATCCGCGGGAGCCTTTTCTTGCATCCTGATACTTAGACAAATCTTCATATGTATATTTAATGAATTCTTTTTTACTTATTTCAACTTTTTCTTCCTTTATAATCGGGAAACCTCCAAGAAGCTTATGTTTTATATTTTCAGAATAAATTGATTCCGGGTAAATCATTAGCATTATGCTGATTCCAATTGGTTTATCATTCAATATAAAGTCTTTAGGCGCGGCAATACAAAAAGCCGGATGGTTATTTGCAAAAGGTTCAAGTTTTAGCCCCCATCTTTCTTTTACTGGAAAAGAAATGCCAAGCATTGTACTGTCAGCATAACACCAGCCTTCGTTTTCCTGCGATACTTTCCAAACCTGATCAGAAGTATAATTTTCATCGGACAAACTTTCTTTAACTGAGTTCTTTATCAGATTCAAAAGACTTTGATTTTGTATAGCTTCTTCTGGAATATTTCTACCATTTGTAAGAGTATAATATGCATGTAACGGCATTGCACAAAGAAACTGGCTGTAAGCATAATCTTCAAGGAAAAAACTGCCAATCATATTCTTTTTCATATCTAAGTATTTTTCTAATTCATCGTTACCGGTTATAGTTCTGCCTTGTGTTACAAGAAAATTCCCGTAAATCCAATGGTGCTCGGCATTATTGGAATACTTTTTATCAAGTTGAAAAAAAGCTTTTTCAACTTCGGATGAAGAAATTTCATCGTAATTATATAGGCATCGCATTGAAAGAAGTTTTAGAAGTTCTTCATCATAGCTTGGCCTTTTCTGTTTTTGCAGGTATTCATAAAGATTTTCTGCTGCTGCAAGAGCAGGCTTTTTAGAATCTTTATTTTGGAAATCAGGATATCTGATGTATTGATATGCATTGCCAAAAGCCAGAAATAATTCTTTGAATTTTTCATCTTTAGGTAAATTGCTGAAATTTATTGCAGCTGGAGATGACAATAGGTTATGAAGACATAAAAGCATTATAAAACAGATTGATAAGCATTTTTTCATTTTTGTTTCCTTCAATCTTAGTATAGCGTAAAAGTTGATTTGTGTGTAAAAGATTTTTAGGATAATAAAAAAAGGCGGGGTTTTTAAGCCCCGCCTTAACGCATAGCATACGAAAAGCTCATGCTTAGTATGTTATGTCCGCGCGAAATGCCGGATTCATTTGAAATGCCGTTGGCACAAATTAAACCAGGGCATTTCGCGCTTCAACTAAATTATTTTCCGATATATGCAAGAGCTGAATCAGCTGCAATTTTTCCGAAAATACAGATATCTGCAACAGCGTTTCCACCTAAGCGGTTAGCACCGTGAACACCACCTGTAACTT
>JAEEWW010000159.1 GCA_016287815.1 Treponema sp.
TTCAATTATATGCTACTCAAGTAAATAAAGCAAATAAAAGGATTATTATAATTTGAATGTGTAAGCAGTAAAATATAATGTCGCCAAAATAAAAGAAAAGGTTTCTTTAAACTGTTATAATTTTGTTACCACACAAAAACTAATAACGGAGAAAAGAAACCTATGAAAACAATAACAGAAAACAGAAAAAAGTTCACCCATTTTAAGTACGAAGAAAGACTTGTACTTGAGTTTTACCTTAAGGGTACAAATCGTTTTCCTAAAATAACAAATACTAGTGAATTGGCTGCAATATTTAATAAAAGTCGAAGAAGTATTCAAAGGGAGATAAACAGAGGAATGATAGAACATGAAACATCTGTAACAAAAACAAAGTTTGAATACAATGCCGATTTTGCCCAGGAAAAAGCAGAATTTGAAATGACAGCAAAAGGAGCCCCATTAAAACTTGGTAATGACACTCTGCTTGTTGAAAAAATAAGAGAGCTGATAATCGATCACAAATACAGTCCGTATGCAGTTATTCAAAAATTCAATAATTCTTCATGGCCAACAAAAACAAGAATCTGTGAAAAATCATTATATAATTACATTGAAAATGCTGTCTTACCAGGACTTACAATAAAGGATTTACCGAATAAAGGGCGAAAATACTCTAAAAACAAACAGAAATCTCGTTTTACTCGAGTAGAATGTGCCATAAGAAGTATTTCAAACAGACCTGAATATATAAATAACCGTTCGGAAGTCGGACATTGGGAAATAGATACAGTGAAAAGCTGCGCCGACTCAACTGTTGAATGTGCATTAACATTAACTGAACGAAAAACTAGAGCTGAAATTATACGAAAAATGCCAAATGCAGAAGCAGACTCTGTTGTGAACGAAATTAATAAACTGGAAGATTCTCTTGGCCCAGAATTATTCCGAAAATTGTTTAAATCTATAACTGCTGACGGTGGTTCAGAATTTATGGATTTCTCAGGAATTGAAAATTCTAAGGATGGAAGAAAAAGAACTTGTTTGTATTTTGCGCATCCTTATTGTGCAAGTGAGCGAGGAACTAATGAAAATCACAACAGGATATTCAGACGATTTTATCCAAAGGGAACGGATTTTTCTAAATTGAATCCAAAACTTTTTGCTGAAGTTCAGGAATGGATGAATAACTATCCGAGAAAAATCCTTAAAGGGTCAACTCCAGAATTGGAACTTCAAAAACATATAGGTATGAATTTTAAGATTCCAATATAAAAAAATATCACCAGTTTAAAGAAACTGGCGACATTATTATTTACAAGTTACAAACAAAATTTTATAAAAAAACCTGCCGATACTTAAATTATGAGAAAGCCAGGATTATTTTTGATTTTTACCCTCACACTTTGTTTTTTCCATCCGATTTCACTCTTTTCTGAAGTCTACAAAACCGGCGTTACCGCCTCATATTACGCAGAAGATTTCCACGGAAAAAGAACCTCAAACGATGAGCGTTTCAACATGAACGACTACACCTGCGCTCACAAGTCACTACCATTTAATACGATTCTTAAAGTAACAAATCTTGCAAACGGAAAAACCTGCGAAGTCCGCGTAAACGACCGAGGACCCTTTGTTGCAAGCCGTGAAATAGACCTTTCAAAAGCCGCCGCCGTAAAGCTTGGTATGATAGGCAGCGGCACTACAAAAGTAAAACTGGAAATTGTAAAAAAGGCGCCGACACAAAGCTGAGTCAGCAGACAGCGGCCTCCGCCTCTATGATTATGGCAAAGCTGGGGGGAAGCTCGGCGAGCTCGAAGACCTCGACCAGTTCAAAGACATCAGCCAGCAAAAAGAAGCCCGCAAACCTCGCCCCCGGCACCTTCTGGGACATCCAGCTGGGCGCCTTCAGCTCAAAAGAAAACGCAAAGGCCTTTGCCCGCAAAGTTTCGAAAGCCGGCTTTAAAGACATCGTACTCCAGACAGGCAGCACCGGGGCCGGCACCATCACCCGCGTGGCAATAAAAAAAGTGCCGGCCAGCAAAGTGACCGACACTCAAAATCAGCTTGCCGCAGCCGGCTTTAAAGACCAGACACTGCGACAACGAAAAGATTAAACAAGACCCTGTGCAATAAGATTGGTCAAGGCACGCTTCGCTTAAAGCCTTG
>JAEEWW010000010.1 GCA_016287815.1 Treponema sp.
ACTCTGGGAAATCTTGGCAGCATAAATGCCTTAGACCAGCTTCTTATGGTTACTTATCTTGATTATCCAGAAAAAATAATTGCTGAAGCAAGAAGCACATTGACAAAACTTAAATGGTAGAGGAAAAAACAAAGCGCATTTTATTCCTTTTATTAAAAAGTCCTGTAGTTATTGCAGCAATAATTTGTGCTTTGTTTATCTATCTTAATTCTGCCTTACCGATACTCCCGATAACACAGCTAAAACTTTCTGAAAACAAGTTGCATTCTCTTTTAAATGAAAAAGAAATTGTATTATTGTCAGGAAGATTTTCATCAAATCCAGTAAAAAACAAGTCATTTTATAAAACAACTTTTATTCCGGAATTTGCCGTATCTTCAAAGAATATCTGTTCTGCATGTTCCAGACATTCTAAGATAAACATCTATATTCCTGAAGGAATAGTAGAATTATGGTATCCGGGTAAACTGTATTCTGAAAATTCTTTTTATGATAATGCAAATATGACAGAGCCTGTAGAAGAAGGAATAAAAGCAGAAATCACAGGAGCCTTTGGAAAAAACAGGTGTTTTTATGTAAAAGAAATTAACATTTGCAGCGCTGATACAATAATTTCCGGCGCAGATACAAAGCAAAGCTTTTATCTGCGCTGGGATCCGAAATCGCGGGTTTCCTTTTTAGAACGGTTTGCGCAAATTAAATATAAAATAATTACTTTACGTGCAAGAGGTAGGCTGTATTTTAAAAGACTATTATACGGTTGGGGTGAAGGAGGCGCTCTTTTACTGGCACTTCTTACAGGTGCCAGAGAATATACAAACCAAAATCTTACTGAAGCATTTAAAGATGCAGGGCTTTCCCATATAGTTGCACTTTCCGGGATGCATTTATCTTTGTTTTCAGCAATTGCATTTTTTATCGGAAAAAAATTAAAAAGCCGAAAAATCGATTTTTTACTGCGCCTGATGTTTATAACAGGATTTGTCTGGTTTGCAGGATTTACGCCTTCGCTCTTCAGGGCTTTTTTATGCAGTTTATTTGCATTATTCGAAAGTCTTTCAAAATCAGAAAAACCGGATTCCATAAAGATTCTTTGCCTTACTTTTTTAATTCATGCATCTGTTCGCCCGGATGATTTATTTTCTCAGGCTTTTATTTATTCTTACGGCGCACTTACAGGAATCTTATTGTTCAGCAATATAATAAGACCATCGCTTTGTAAAAAAATGCCTTATGCAATTTCGTCTAATCTATCATCCTCAATAGGTGCCCAGGCATTAACAGCCCCTTATAGCTTTGCCGTTTATAAGGTTTTCATACCGGCTTGTGTCTTTTCCACATTGGTGATTTCTCCGCTTGTTTCAATTTTTATCTATGCAGGCTTTATTTTTATTATTTTATCTTTTTTATTGCCTTTTCTTTCTCCCTTGTTTGGTGGTATTATTCAAATATTGTACAGTTTGATATATATGCTTGTGCTATTCTTTGCAAAGATTCCGGCGTTTCATTTTTAAATGAAATCTGAATTTTTTATAAGATATAATTCACACAAATTTTAATAAGGGATTATGATGATAAAACATCCGGACTATAATTCGCCTACAGAACTTAAAAATTTTCTGGAAAGCCGTAACATGGCAATGCAAAAAAAATTCGGACAGAATTTTTTAATAAACAAAGATGCCAGAAAACTTCTTACAGATACTCTGGAAATAAAACCCGGTACTAAGGTTTGGGAAGTTGGTCCAGGGCTTGGGGCTATGACAAGCGAAATACTTGAGCGCGGTGCAGACCTTACAGTTTTTGAAATTGACCATGGCTTTGCGGCAGCAGTTTCAGATTTTTTTGAAGAATATAAAAACAAAGGAACATTTCATTTGGTTGAAGGCGATGTCCTAAAAACCTGGAAAAAAACACTTGAAGAGCAGGGACAGCCTGATTATTTTTTTGGCAATCTGCCATATAATATTGCAGCATCGCTTGTAGGCGACACAATTGAAAACGGCATCAGGTTTAAAAAAATGCTGATTACCGTTCAAAAAGAAGTCGCAATGCGAATATCCTCTGCCGTTGGTTCAAAAGACTATTCATCTTTTTCAGTTTTATGCCAGTGGGCATACGATGCAAAACCAGTAATTACATTATCAGGCGGCAATTTCTGGCCAAAACCTAACGTTGATTCTAGAGCAGTTCTTTTAACGCCTAAAAAAGATTTTCCTTGCTGTAAAAATCCGTTATTTTTTGCAAAATTACAAAGAGCATTATTTGCTTCCCGCAGGAAAACGATAAAAAATAATCTTTCTGTTTTTTTATCGGACGCTAAAAAAGCAGAAGATGCAATAGCAAAAGCAGGTCTTTCAGAAAATGCAAGAGCTGAATCTTTGTCTGTAAATCAGTTATTAAAGCTTTCTGATTGTATTGAAAACTAACATTTATAGAATTGGATGGATAAAGTGGATAATTCTAAAGAAGTTATAAAACAGCAGCTTGAAATAATAAACGGCAGGATTAATGACGCCATAAGTAAATCAGGCAGAAAAGCTGGAAGTGTAAAACTTGAAGCTGTAAGTAAATTTCATCCGCTGCAATCGGTGCTGGATGCAATAGAATGCGGACAGTTTCTGTTCGGCGAAAATCGTGTACAGGAAGCGCGGGAAAAATTCTCTCAGTTAAATGAACTTGGAAAAAAATGTGAACTTCATATAATCGGAAGCCTGCAGCGCAACAAGGTTAAACATGCTGTAGAAATTGCAGAATGCATTGAATCTGTTGACAGAATTGAACTAATAGAAGAAATAGAAAAACAGTGTGCAAAAATCAATAAAAAAATCAAAGTTTTATTTGAACTTCATACAGGAGAAGAATCCAAATCAGGCTTTCAGTCAGCAGATGAACTTCAAAAAGCACTGGATTTTTGCGCCGCTGGTAACACTCCGCATCTTATTCCAACAGGTTTTATGACAATGGCTCCTTTTACAAAAGATGAATCACTTATTAGAAATTCTTTTGCAACGCTTAGAAAAATTAGCGAACAAATGAAAGTTCATTATCCCCAGTTTAGTTTTTCAGAACTTTCAATGGGAATGTCCGGCGATTACGAGCTTGCAATTGAAGAAGGTTCAACAATTGTAAGAATTGGAACTGCAATATTTGGAGAAAGAGATTATTCATAGACAATTTTTAATTGTTTTTAGAATTTTGATTATAATAAAATGAAAGTTTTAAGATGGCTTCTTATATTTTTAATTTTCACGTCAATTCTGCATGCAGAAGAGCCTAAACCGGTTCCGTATTCGAAACAGGAATTTCCGGAAGCCGTACTTGATATACGGCGGGCCGAAATTATAACTTTAGGTTCCCTGCCTTTTACAACGCTGCTTACAACATTCAGCTATTCGTTTTACAGGTATTTTAACCACGGCTGTGATTCAAGCTATGCACCTAATCCGTTTGCAAAAACCTCTGAAGCCGCAAATCTTAATACTTCTGAACAAAAATTGATTATTGGCGTAGCATCCGGAATAAGCCTTGGAATCGGAATTACAGATTTGTGCTTTAATCATCATGCAAAAAAAAGAAAAACAATCGAAAAACAGAAATCTTCTTCAAACATCATTATTGAAGGCTTAGAAGACGACGAAAACAATGATTTTTTAACTGAAAATGAATACTTATACGGCGGTTTGCAAAGTGTCTTGTTTTAATTTCAAAATACCTGAAGATTTTTCTGAAAATATCAGGCTTGATAAATATCTTTCTGACCAGATTCCCGACATGAACCGCTCAAAATTAAAAACGGGGCTAAAAGAACTTCTTTTAAATGGAAAAACAGCAAAGCTTTCTTCCAAAATAAAATCCGGTGATTTAATTACGGTAACTTGGGAAGAACAAATCCCACACGATATACAGGCAGAAAACATTCCGCTTAATATCATTTTTGAAAATGACGATGTTACTGTAATAAATAAAGAGCAGGGGATGGTCACTCACCCTGCAGCCGGTAACTGGAATGGAACTCTTGTTAATGCCTTGCTTTATCACTGGAACAAAGGCTCTTTATCCTGCAACCCGGATGAAATAGCTTTGAATAATAATTCTTTCAGGACTGGCATCGTTCACAGGCTTGATAAAGATACCTCAGGAATCATTATCACCGCAAAAAACAGAGCGGCTGAAGAATTTTTGCTAAAACAGTTTAAGAGGCATAAATTAAGAAAAGAATATATTGCAATAGCATGCGGAAGACCAAAATACAAAGGCGGCATAATTGAAACACAGATTATTAGGGATCCGGGAAACAGAAAAAGATTTAAGGCCGTAAAAGATACAAAAAATGGAAAATTTGCAAAATCAATTTATCATTGTATTGCGTGTTATGGAAACTATTCTTTGCTGAGATTCAGAATAAAAACAGGAAGGACACATCAAATAAGGGTTCATGCAAAATATTTAGGCTGTCCGCTCCTCGGTGACCCGATTTACGGTAAAAAAGATACGCTTTTTCCAGATGCAACGCTTATGCTTCATTCAAGACTTTTAAGAATATTTTTGCCGGGACAGAATCACCTTACAGAATTTAAAGCCCGTGTTCCCCAGAGATTTAAAACCGTCCTTAAAAAACTTCACGAAAGTTTTCCAAAAGAACTTATTACAAAAGTGGAACCTGTAAAAAAATGAATAATGAATTATTGCAAATTAAAATTATTCAAAAACCCGATGCATTAAACCCGTTTGTGGTTATTCACAAACCTTCAGGCCTTCCATCTGCACCGTTGGCCGAAGGAGAAACTTTTAACGCATTTGCACAGGCAGCCAATTTATTTCCTGAACTTTACACTGTTGAAGGCCGGCAAAATTGCAGAAGGGAACACGGGCTTTTGCATCGCCTGGATACTGTTACATCCGGTTTAATCCTTATAGCCGCTACACAAAAGGCTTTTGAATTTTTTCAAAAAAATCAGGAAGAAGGTAAAATAATAAAGTATTACAGATCGATAAACCGCATTCTTCCTGAAAATGCTCAAAAACTGACAGGATTTCCACCTCTGGCAAATGCTATACAAAACGAATTTCTTGCAGATAAAAAAATCAGTCTTTCTTCGAAATTCCGTCCGTTTGGTACAAAAAGCAGGGAAGTGCGTCCCGTTACAGAACAATCAGGTATGGCCGCAATAAAAAAAGCCTGTAAAAAATCCTATACCACTAAAATCAGCCTTATAAATTACGATGAAAAAAATAGAACATGTACAATAGAAAGTCAGATTTCAGCAGGATTTCGTCACCAAATACGTTGCCATCTTGCCTGGCTTGGCTTTCCGATTTTAAATGATGAACTGTATGACATTGAATATTCTGAACAAAGCAAAGCAAGGTTTTTCTTTGAATCTTATAAAATAGAATTTCCACATCCGCTGAACGGCAAAAAAATGGTATTTTCGTTGCATTGACACGATATTTTATTATTTATATAATATATTTACATTTTTGCCCGGATGGTGGAATTGGTAGACACGCTAGTTTCAGGTACTAGAACCTTCACGGGTGTGCAAGTTCAAGTCTTGTTCCGGGCACTTTTCAGACAGCATTTTGCTGTCTTTTTTTTATGCCTTCACGATTTCAAGCCTTAACAAACAAATAAATAATTGCTGCAACAATTCCTGCGAGAGCAGCAATTGTAAACAGATAAATCCATACAGGAAGCGGACTGTCTGCATTTTTATTTTTTGCACCAGAAGAAGAATTAGTATTAAAGTCAGAATAATGAGCATGAGAATGTTTCCCATTAGAAGATGTGTTATTTGCTGCCGGTGAAACTGTTGAATCAGCATATCCGCACGAAGGACAGCCGCTTGTAAAGGCTGCGGCAATGCCTACAAAGCCGCAGGCAGGACATCTTACAGAAGTAAAAAATCTTCCGCAGCTTCTGCAGAATTTAGCATTCTGTTCAACCTCTGCACCACAATTTTCGCAAAAAAACTTAGCTTTTTTATCTTTCATTTGTATCCCGCTATTTTTTAATAATTTTATTCACTTAAAATCGAAAATATAATTTTCGGTTCCTTTTGAAGCAAAACAGCATTAACCTTTTTTATTTCAGAGTTAATTTTTAACATTGCTGAATGAATTTTTAAATCAGCTGAAAAATGTTCTTTAAAAGAAGGCTCAAATTCAAGTTTTTCACCCGAATAAGAAAGAACCTTTCCTGTTACAAGCTGAGAATTTTCAGGATTTATAAAAATAAAGGAAATGTCTGAACTGATATCATGTGCTGCATACGGCATATGTGCTGCCGGCATACTTGATTCAGGAAAGCCTGAAGATGAGTCTGCAACTGGCTCGTCAAGTTTTCCCATATAGATATCATCTTCTTTTGAAAGGATTTTTCTAAGCCTGTCAAGACCATCAACATCATAAGAAGAAAATGTTCCTCTTATTCCAAGTTCCATTGCTTTTTTATTTTCTTCTTCAGAAAATGATTTGTCAGTATAAAGTATTACCTGAGGAATTATTCCACCGATTCCGCTTGCTACATACGAAGCAAGTGTTTTCCAATGCCGCGGATACTCTTTTGCACTTACTAAAATAAGATGAGGTGCTATTTCTTCGATGTTGTCTAAAGCTTTTATAAGCCAGCGGTAGACAATCAATTCGTATCCGGCCGCATTAAGTACGGCCGAAAAACGTTCAATAGCGTTTGCATCATCGGCAATTATTAATGCTTTCATTCTCTTCCCAGATTGTCAACATCGTATTTGTAGATCTGCCAGATTCCGTCGCGGCGGAGAAGGTGATATGTATAGCGTTTTTTCTCTTTATAGCCGGAATTCTGGAACCATTCTATAACGTAAACACTGCCTTCTGTCGGCGAATAAACAGTTTTTTCAATTTCAAATGAAGAAGGAACTGCAACAATATCCGTATCTATTCTGGCCTGCATCAAATCTGCTTTATAGTTTTCTATCATGCGTCCGCGTTCAATTGCTGAAACACTCTGATATTTTGCCTTTGTTGCCCGTGAAGAATTCATAAGCATTTCTTCAATATTCATGTACAGGAAAAATTGATCCCACAAAGCTTTCTGGCAAGAAGAAATTGTCTGTTCAACTACCTGATCAGGAGAAATTGGTTCAGGTTTTAAAAGCTGAGTAGTTTTTCCTTCAATCGGAAGAACTACAGAAGAAGATGCTCCCGGGTTAGGTTTAATTTCCAATGTAAGCCTGTTAGAAACAAGTTTTGTATTAAGATTTCCTTTATAAAGATTCGGGAAAAATTCCATTTCAAGGTAATAAATTGAAGGCTCTGAAATTTTAATATAATCTTTTACATTTTCTACAAAAGAATATTCCTCACCGGTTTCAAGGGCAATATCTCGATAGAATACTGTTTTACTTGTTGTTCTGGCACTTACAACCTTATCCGTATACGGAAGGCTGCTGTTTCTTATATTCAAGGCCTTGAAATTCAAACTGAAAAGCCTTTCATCTGCAAGTTTAAAGCGCAATGTTTCTGCGCCTTTATTTGCAATTGTTATGTGAACATAAATCGGATTTGTTTCAACTTCATCAGGATAGTACATTGTCCGGTCATAAAATCTGATTGAAACAGCGGCATTTGAAAAATCAGATTCAGCAGAAGATTTTTCTTCACAAAAAAGAGTCTGTGCAAAAATTGCACAAATTGATATAATGGCAACTAATGTTCGTTTCAACGTTAAATCTCCCATTTACTTCTTTATATGATTATCGGTAAATTTTTATGAATACATTATTATCAAATTCAATCTTTCCATATATAGAAAAATGGACTGAACTTAAATCTATTATAAACTCAATCCTGTCAGGTAAGCAAAATTTTCCTGTAGAAATTGAAGGTTTACAGGGCTCTTTTCATACTTTTTTTACGTCCTTTTACATTTCGTCAAAGCAGTCAAGCCTGCTCAACAATATGCAGTATACAGCAACAGGACGCTATTCTCAAGGTTCTGCGGCAGCGGGTACAGGTACTCAAAGCAGCACACAGGCTTCTTCCTCAAATAATAAAGAACTTATAAAACCAGGATTTTCTTTAACAACAGCGTCTGCTGACGTTATGATTGTTGTACCAACAGAAAAAGAAGCCCTGGATGTTTATACAGATTTTAAAGCCTGTTTTTCCGATAATGTAGAAATATACAGACTTCCGTGGTGGGGGCTTGTTGCCTACAGGCCTGCTGCAAAGGGGGCTGTAACATTCGGTCAGCGTTCAGGAGTCTTATCCAAACTGGCTTCTTCAAACAATTATAAAAACACAGGTACAAAGCCTAGAATTTTTATCGTAACGATACGTTCCCTGCTTACACCGGTTCCGCCTGCTGAATATATAAAATCACTTTCCATGCATATTCAAAACGGGCAGACCATTAATACTGTAGAACTGGCTGAAAAACTTGTTCAGCTTGGCTATATCCGTGTTCCTAAAGTAACGGTAAGAGGGGAATTTGCCTTACGTGGTGAAGTTTTAGACATATTCTTACCAGATGAAGAAGTTCCTCACCGTATTCAGTTTGATTTTGATCAGATTGAAAAAATAAAAACTTTTGATTCCAATACACAAACTACAATCAGTGCCGTCGAAAAACTTATTATCTGTCCGATGAAGGAAGTTATATGGAACGATGAATTTGTGCAGATTCTGGAAGACAAACTGAATCTTTCTGATAAAACATTAAGTCCAAAGGCTGTGGAAGCAGGTTTAAAACTGATAGATGAATTAAAAACAAGCCGCGAAAGTGAAGGGGAAGAGCTGTTTTATTCTCTTCTCTGGAACGAAAAACACTGTATAACAGAATATCTTTCAGAAAATTCAGAGATTTTTTTCTATGATTTTGACCGGTTGAATAACTATCAGGAAAGTTTAGAGCGCGAATATGTGGGAATGTATAAAAAAACACGACCGGATTTTCCAGTTCTTCTTCCAAATGAAATAATGTTTACTTTTTCTTCAGTCCTGCCGCTGCATCAGAAAAGTATTTATTATAAGTCACTGCACACACAGGCTGAAGGTGAAAAAGAAACTGAAAAGTCTTCACTTTTCATAGATTGTGAACCTTCTCAGGGATTTTTCGGCAATATCAATTATCTGAAGGAACAGATTTCCTCTTTACAAAATGACGGTTGGAAAATTTACATTTACACAGATAATGAAAATCAAAGTCTGCGTATAAACGAAATTTTAAAAGATTTTACAGAACCTGCTGAAAAACCGGAACTATATCCTGTAAAACTTTTACCGCTTGCAATTTCTGAAGGTTTTTCAATTCCTGAATTAAAAATTAAGGTCATTCAGGAAAATGAGCTTTTTGGCAGAAGAAAACAGTCTCCAAAATCACTTAAAAAGGTAAAAAGCGAAGCCATTGATTCATTTGTAGATATGAATCCTGGCGATTACATTGTTCACGTAAATTACGGAATTGGTATATTTAAAGGAATTGAACGCGTAAAATCCATGGGAAATGAACGCGATTACATGAAAATTGAATATGCCGATGAAGAATTTATTTTCGTTCCGATTGAACAGGTAAATTTAGTTCAGCGTTATATCGGAAACGAAGGCAATGCACCAAAAATTGACCGAATCGGCAGTAAAAGCTGGGAAAACCGCAAAAACCGCGTAAAACAGGCAGTTGAAGATTTAGCACAAAAACTTATTGACCTTTATTCCAGAAGAAAAATTTCTCACGGTTTTCCGTTTCCTAAGGATACAGAATGGCAGTTAGCCTTTGAAGCATCTTTCCCGTACGAAGATACACCTGACCAGATAACCGTAACAAAAGAAATAAAAGACGATATGGAAAAACCGGTTCCAATGGATCGTCTGATTTGCGGTGATGTAGGTTATGGTAAAACAGAAATTGCCATGCGTGCAGCGTTTAAAGCCGTTATGGGCGGAAAACAGGTTGCTTTTCTTGCACCTACAACAATTCTTGCAGAACAGCATTATGAAACATGTAAGGAACGCTTCAGTAATTTTCCTGTAAAAATTGCACAGCTTTCCCGTTTTGTAAGTCATGCAGAACAGAAAAAAACTATAGAAAAACTTGCTGCTGGCGAAATAGATGTTCTTGTAGGAACTCACAGAATCATTCAGAAAGATGTAGTTTTTAAAAACCTTGGCTTAATGATTATAGATGAAGAACAGCGTTTTGGCGTTAAAGATAAAGAAAAACTTAAAACATTAAAAAATAATGTAGACAGTCTTGCCATGAGTGCAACACCAATTCCGCGTACGCTGCACATGAGCCTTTTAAAAATCCGGGATATGAGCCTTTTAACAACGCCGCCGCAAAGTCGTCAGCCAATAGAAACCGTTATTTCCGAATATGATGATGATTATGTAATAAAAGCTATAAGAAAAGAGATTGAACGCGGCGGCCAGGTTTTCTATTTGCACAACCGCGTTGAAAGCTTGAATGAAATCCGCATAAAACTTGAAAAGCTTATGCCGGAACTTCTGGTAGATGTTGCCCATGGACAAATGACAAGCGATGAACTGGACGATATTTTCAGACGATTTAAGATGGGCGGATTCCATGTATTAATTTCTACAACAATTATTGAAAACGGAATTGATATACCGAACGTAAACACAATTATTATTGACCGTGCAGACATGTACGGAGTATCCCAGCTTTATCAGCTGCGCGGACGGGTAGGCCGGAGTGACAGGAAAGCCTATGCCTATCTTTTTTATCCTAAAAATAAGGCTCTTTCAGAAATAGCAATGAAGCGCCTGCAGGTTATAAGTGATTTTACGGAGTTAGGCAGCGGCTTTAAAATTGCCATGAAAGATATGGAAATCCGCGGAGCCGGAAACCTTTTAGGCCGCGACCAGTCAGGAAATGTTTATTCAGTCGGCTTTGATTTATATTTACGCTTATTGAATGAAGCCGTACAGCGTCTGACAATGGAAAATTATTCAGAACGGACAGAAGTTCTTATGGAACTTGAATATACAGGATTTATTCCGGACAGTTATGTTAGCAATCCGCAGACCAAAATGGAGATCTATAAGAAGATAGCATCAGTTCAGGAAAAAGATGAACTTGAAAGCGTAAGCTTTGAACTGGAAGACCGTTTTGGGCCAATCCCGGATGAAGTTTCAAGTCTTCTGGCATTGGCTGAAATACGTATAATTTGCCGTCAGCTTGAAATAAGTGTCCTAAAAGAACATGCAGGCCTTGTACGCATTACATTTGATAAAATGTCGCTTATTTCAATAGATAAGGTATTAAAGCTGATTCAGACAAGCGCAGGACGCGTAAGGCTTGATTCGGCGCATCCAAACCAGATTATCCTTGCAACCGGGAAAATAAGCTTAAAAGAAAAAAGTGAGTTTATACGTGAAAAACTATCTGCACTGGTTTAGCAGGTACAACAGGTACAAACGAAGAATTTTTCTTAGTATGTATAAAAAATTACACACAGTTAATTTTATTAAATATACACCAATTTATTCATGCTTTTTACACACTGTTTATACAGTATTTAGCTTGGTATAATGTATATTCTGTCTACCATAATATATAATTTATCTAAAAACAATAAAAAAGCCGTCATATAGCATGACGGCTGCTACACTCTTTTTTCGTAAAATACTTGATGCTTGTTAATTTTACAGAACTGTGATATGGCACATTTTCATTGCATTAAGTGCATTTAAATGGCTTTCTGGCGTTACACCTGCACAGCACTTGGATTCAACGATAATTTCAATTTCAGGCATTTTTGCCTTTAACAGCAATGCATTAGAAATTACGCAGATATCTGTACATAAGCCCACTAATTCTATAGCGTCTGTTTTTAAACTGGAAATATAATCAGCAAGTTCAACAGAACCAAAAGTCGGTTTATTTATGATTTTACAGTTTGCTGTATCAAGTTCTTTGCTAATCTGCCAGCCTTCTGTATTTTCGATACAATGAACTACAGGGAGCTTTTTCCCTTCAAGTGTTTCTAAATAATTTTTTTGATGTGTATCGCGGGTAAAAATGATTTCATTACCCTTAGAACGATATTCGTTAATTTTTGACTTTACTGCAGGAACGATTGAAACAGCTTCTTTTGTTCCAAGGCTCCCGTCAATAAAGTCTTTCTGCATATCAATAACAACCAGGACTGCCATCTCTACTTTCCAAGCTGCTTGATAAGATCATCTATACTTTTTTGATTGTCTACGCTTGCTCCATCACCACCGGCGGCAGCAGCAGGAATCCTTCCTGTAACTTCGCCTGTTTTATCATCAATAATTTCAATATCCCCATTGTCTGCGTAGCGCATTCCCATTTTAAGCCTCCTGTAAAATGTTTTGAATTTTACAAATACTATAATAATTATTGTACAACACACTTTAAAAACTTTCAAATTTTGAAATATGAATTATAATAAAAGTTACGGGATGTTTGGTATCAAACAATAAAAAATCTTATACGAGGGAGACAAAATGGAACTTTTGATAAGCAAATGCAAAAAATGCGGGAAGATTCTTATAACTGTAAAAAAATCTTCAAGTCCGACAATCTGTTGTGGAGAACCGATGGCACAATTGATTGCAGGAACAACTGATGCCGCAGTTGAAAAACATGTACCGGTTGTAACTCAAAACGGAAATAAAATTGAAGTTACAGTTGGATCTGTGATTCATCCAATGGAAGAAAAGCATTATATTGAATGGATTGCCTTACAGACAGAAAAAGGTTTTCAGCTTAAATACCTTAAACCGGGTGAAGAGCCGAAGGCTGTTTTTGTATTAGAAAATGATAAATTTGAAAAAGCCTATGCATACTGTAATCTTCACAGTCTTTGGGCTTCACAATAATCTATAATTCAATTATATTGTAATCAATATATATTTTATCTTAGAGGGAGATATTTTATGGGAAAATACGAAGGAACACAGACAGAAAAAAATCTTTGGGCTGCATTTGCAGGTGAAAGTCAGGCAAGAAATAAATATACTTATTTTGCTTCAAAAGCCAAAAAAGAAGGTTTTGAACAGATAGCAGAATTATTTTTAAAGACAGCTGACAATGAAAAAGAACATGCAAAGCTCTGGTTCAAGGAACTTGAAGGAATCGGAACAACTGCCGAAAACCTTGGTGCTGCTGCCGACGGCGAAAATTATGAATGGACAGATATGTACGAAGGTTTTGCAAAAACAGCTGAAGAAGAAGGCTTTAAGGCTCTCGCTGCAAAATTTCGTGCTGTTGCAGCAATTGAAAAACGCCACGAAGAAAGATATCGCGCACTTCTTAAAAATGTAGAAATGCAGCAGGTATTTGAAAAGAGCGAAGTTAAAGTTTGGGAATGCCGCAACTGTGGACATATTGTTGTTGGAACAAAAGCTCCTGAAGTTTGTCCAGTTTGTGCACACCCAAAGAGCTACTTTGAAATCAACGCTGAAAACTACTAATTGAATTACTGATTCTGTTTAAGCAGGTTTTCAATTTCATTTAGCGAAGGCAGGGCCGGTATTGCGCCCTGCCTTGTTGTTGTAAGGCTTCCTGCCGCATTTGCGAAATTCATAATTCTTTTCCATTCAGCTTCAGAAAAATCTTTTATTTGATTTATCGTTTTTCCTTTAAATTGAGAAAGTATTGCGCCGAAAAATGCGTCTCCTGCACCGGTTGTGTCTATTGTTTTTACTTTGTACGTTTCAAATAAGCCTGATGATTTTGCTGTTTTATAAAAAGCTCCTTTTTCACCGGCTGTTACAATTATAACTTCAGGTCCGTAAGAAAGCAGTTTTGCACTACCCTGTTCAAAATCTGCAATCCCAGTAACAAGTTCCATTTCATAGTCTGAAATTTTTAAAATATTTGCCAGCCGGCATCCAGCTTTTATCTGTTCAACAGCAGTCTTTTCAGAAGGCCACAATAAAGGCCTGTAATTCGGATCAAAACTGATTATTATTCCTTTTTTTATTGCATAATCAATTGTATTTAGAACTGCAGAACGACACGGCTCATCCGTAAAGGAAAGCGAGCCGAAATGAAAAATAGAACATTCATCGATTAAAGAAAGATTTATTTCTTCTTTTTTCAGCATAATGTCGGCACAGTTTTTCCGGTAAAAAGAAAATGAGCGGTCTCCGCTTGGTGAGTATGAAACAAAAGCAAGAGTTGTAGGAAATTCTTTTGAAAGAATCAAGCCTGAAGAATTGATATTCTGTTCTTCAAGCGTCTTTTTAAGTTTTTTTCCAAATACATCGTCACCGACTTTTCCGATAAAGGCTGTCTTTAAGCCCAATTTTGAAGCCATAGCCAGAACATTTGCCGGAGCACCGCCCGGATTTCCGATAAATGTTAATTCTTTATCTGCTTTATTGATTGAAGGTGCAAAATCAATTAAAAGTTCACCGGCACTTACAATATCAAACATTATTAAACTCCCTGAATTTATAGTGATTCAAAACTGCTGGATTTACAGTATTTTTTATACATTACTAAAACTTCATCTATGGAGCGAAGTCCGTCCGTTCCGTTAAGCTCTGAAAGGGATATAGCTGCACAGGCTGTTCCGTAAATCATTGCCTGTTTTATATCCTGATTTTTAATTGCGGCATACAAAACCCCTGCTGAAAAAGCATCACCTGCGCCTGTTTTCCCTTTTATAAATCCTTCCGGAAGTTCAAGGTTCGGAAGGCTGAATGCACAATTATTTTTTACGTCAAAACCAAAACTACCTGAAGGCGCATGAATTATTATCCATTCAGAAACGCCGCATTCTGCAAGGCTTTGTAAAACAGCTTTACGTTTTTCTAAAACAATATTACCCTTTTCATCAACAAGAGGAATTCCTGTTACTTCCTGGGCTTCAAGCTCATTTATAATGCAAAAATCAGTATATTTTAAGGCAGGCTTTACGATTTGTGGTACCCGTTCGCTTTTTTCACTTACCATGTCTATGGATGTTTTCATTCCTTTCTGTTGTGCAGTATAAAGGATTCTTGCGGCATTCGTACCAAATTCACTGTCTTTTGCATCCAGGGCTTCCATCAGCAAAAGATATTCAAGCTGAAAAATATCACCTTTCCGGCAGTTTAATTTTTCCCAGTTTATGTATTTATCGCAGAAAACATTGCTTGCACCCGGAAAGTAAAAAAAAGTTCGCTGATGATTATCTGCGGCATCCATTACCAAAGTCATTGATGTATGACCTTTATAAACAATCGCTGAGGTTTCAATATTCGGATATTCGGCAAGTTTTTTTAGTATAACCCGCCCTGCACTACCTGTTCCAAGCACGGCACTGACATTGACAGTTAGATTTTTATCAAGCTTTGCAAGGTCAATTATAATGTTTCCTGTTCCGCCGACATCATCATTTTCTCCGTCTATACGTACCAGACGACCTTCTTCAGGATAAGAAGAAATAGCATAATGCCGGTCAAGAATAAGGGAACCTGCAACGATAATCTGATTATTCATACGAATCCCTGAATAAATTATACATAAAAACTAAAAGCCGGGCGGCTAAATTTCATTGCTGAAAATCCGTATTGCTTCAACAACGTTTTCTTTCATAGCGTTTGCAGCTATTACAGGAATGTCATGGAAGAAAACGTTTTCTTTTTGATTTTTATCGCCGGCAACGGCATTTTTTTCTGATTTTAGCAGGGCTTGTTTAACAGCATCGCCGCCAGCAAGGGTCATGTAAGTATAATAATTTATCTTACGGATTCCGTTTTTAATCGCTGTCTGAAATTCCTTCTTTGTTAAACCTGAACCGCCGTGCATTACAAAAGGCATTTTTACGGCTTTGCGGATTTGTGTAATACGTTCCAAATCCAAAACAGGCTTAGTTAAATAAAGTCCGTGCGAAGTTCCAAAAGCAATTGCAAGAGCATCAACGTCAGTTGCTTTTTTAAATTCCCTGGCTTTTTCAGGCTGAGTATAAACGTCTTCTATGTTAGAAAAAGAATCCTTTGTTTCAATTTTCTTAGGCTCTTTTCCGACGCCGGTGGCAGAAGCGAAAATATGCCCTACTTCCGCTTCAACATCAACTCCAACTGCATGGGAAGCCCTTACAACAGCTTTTGTAGTTTCTATGTTTTCTTCAAATGAAGAAGCAGAAGAGTCAATCATTACCGAAGTAAAGCCTAGCCGTATTGCTTTCATACAGCAGTCAAAATCTGTTCCATGGTCAAGATGAACAACAACTTTCTGCTTACATTTTTTAGCAAAATAAAGCATGATTTCTGCTGCATCTTCCATAGACATAAAAGGTGCATGAACAGGCGCATAATTTAAGATTACAGGTTTTTCTGTTTCTTCTGCTGCATCACAGATTGCCTGTGCGCTTTCCCAGTTTGGAACGTTGAATGCGCCTATTGCAATTGATTTTTTTTCTGCATATTTCAAAACTTCATTTAAAGAAACCAGCATTTTTTTTCCTCTTTTCCTATTATTTTTTACCTTTGTTTTTGTTTCTCAAGAAGTCAACAAATACTGCTAGAAGGATTACAAGACCTTTTACAACGTACTGCCAGAAAGAGTTTACGTTCAAAAGATTCAATCCGTTGTTAAGGAAGCCGATGATAAGAGCACCGATAATAGTTCCTCCGATTTTACCTGAACCACCAGACATTGAAGTTCCGCCTACAACAACGGCTGCAATGGCATCCATTTCGGCACCGTTACCGGCTGTCGGCTGACCAGAATACATGCGGGAAGCAAGTACAACACCTGAAATTCCTGCCATAAGTCCAGAGAAAGAATATACCCAGAACTTAACTTTTTTAACCGAAATTCCTGAAAAATGGGCTGCCTGAACGTTTCCGCCGACTGCATAGATGTGCCGTCCAAAACGGGTTTTATTCATCAAAAAGGCCGTTACAATCAAAATTATTACAAGGATTATTACAGGTGTCGGAATCATTCCGACATATCCTGCGCCGATAAACTGCCATTTTTTTGTTACAACGCGAACCGGTGAACCGCCTGTATAAACATAGGCAAGACCGCGGGCTACGTCCATTGTTGCAAGTGTTACGATGAACGGCGGAATTGTTGTCTTACAGATTACAAGACCGTTTATCATACCAAAAGCAGCACCTAAAATTATTCCTATTACAAGAGCAACTGGTATCGGCATTCCGTAGCGTACTACGCAGGCAGCAGAAACACAGCCTGAAAGAGCCACAATTGAACCTACCGAAAGATCAATTCCGCCGAGAATGATTACCATTGTCATTCCACAGGCAAGATAAAGGTTTGTAGAAATCTGACGTAAAACATTGAACATGTTCTGTCTTGTTAAGAAGGATTCTGTTGTTGCAGGATTTATTGCAAGAAATAAATACAGAACTGCAAAAGCAATAAGAATACCCATGTTTTCTTTGAAATATGTCGTAAGGTTTTTCCTTACATTAGACTGTTTTATCATTTGATCTGCCATTTTTATCTTAATCTCCTATTCAAAAAGTATTTATTTGTTAAATCGCTGCAAGTTTCATTATGCTTTCCTGCGAAACATTTTCATGCTCAATACAGCCTGCAACCTTTCCGTTTGACATTACATAAACACGGTCACTCATATTTATAATTTCAGGCAATTCCGATGAAATCATAATTATTGAAATTCCCTGTTTTGTAAGCATGTTCATGATTGAATAAATTTCGGCCTTTGCTCCAACGTCTACACCACGGGTTGGTTCGTCAAGAATCAAAACCTTAGGTGAAGTTGCAAGCCAGCGGCCAATCATAACCTTCTGCTGGTTTCCTCCGGAAAGATTTCCGATTACCTGCTCAAGCGAAGGTGTTTTTGTATTCATCATGTAAACATATTTTTGGGCAATCTCTTCTTCTTTACGGCTGTTCATAAAAATTCCCTTTATGAACTGTCCCAAAACCTCTATAGAAAGATTAAACTTTACACTTTGAACATGATACAAGCCGTCAAGTTTTCTGTCTTCCGGAACTAATGCAAGACCTTTTTTCAATGCATGTTCAGCAGAAGTGAAATGTTCTTCTTTTCCGAAAAGTTCAACTTTTCCGCTGTAATTCTTTTTAAGTCCAAAAATTGCCTGCATGGTTTCGCTGCGACCGGCTCCAACAAGCCCTGCAAAACCTAAAATTTCGCCTTTATGAAGTTCAAAAGAAACATCTTTTACCATGTCGCCGTCACTAAGATGTTCAACTTTTAATACAACCTCATCAGACTTTATAAAATCACGTGTATAATATTTTTCAAGAGAGCGTCCTACCATCTGTGCAATTAGCTCATCTTTAGAAATATCTTTTACAACATTTGTTGCAACATACTGTCCGTCACGAAGAACTGTAACCCTGTCGCAAATCTGCCAGAGTTCACTCATTTTATGAGAAATATATATAATGCCGACACCTTTAGCTGTCAGAGTTTTCATTATCTTAAATAAAAATTCAACTTCTTTATCAGAAATTGAAGAGGTCGGCTCATCCATTACAAGAATTTTAGAATTAAAAGAAATGGCCTTAACAATTTCTACCATCTGCTGCTGGGCTATTGTAAGGTTTGTAACTAAAGTTTCAGGACCAAAATTCATGCTGTATGTACGCAGAAGCTCTTCTGTATCGGCATTCATTTTTGCCTTGTCTATAAGGCCAGCCTTCATTGGCTCCCGCCCAAGGAAAATATTTTCTGCAACGCTCATATATGGAACTAAAACAAGTTCCTGATGAATAATTGCAATGCCATTGTTATGTGAATCAAATACGTTTGAAATTACTGTTTTTTTGCCATTAATGAAAATTTCACCTTCTTCTGCATTGTAGATACCGCCTAAAACTTTAATAAGAGTTGATTTTCCGGCACCGTTTTCACCAAGCAGAGCGTGAACTTCTCCAGGTCTTAATTCAAAATTGACATTCTTTAAGGCATAAACTCCTGGAAATCGTTTATGGATATTAGTCATTTTTAATAATAAGTTTTCACTCATAGGATTTTCCTGTCAGACACCTTCTAAGCGCTGTTCTAAAACAAAAAATGAGCCTGAATGGAAGGATTTCGAAATCTCTAATAATATGCTTTCGCACATTTTAGAAATAACGCATTCAGGCTCTGTAAGGAAAGGAGTTTTCCGATTAAACAGCAGTTTTTATACTGAAATAATCAATTAACCCTTTCCATAAATATTACTGCCAGCCTGTTGTTCCGTACTGGTTTACATTTTCTCTTGTAATGAGGAATGTTGGAACTGGATAGCGTGCATCAACTTTTTCACCAGCCATGATTTTATACATCAAATCAACTGATTTTTTAGCGATGTTCATTGGTGACTGAGCACCTGTACCTTCGATAAGTGAAGTTCCTGCAAGTTCTTTCTTAATGTCTGGAGAACCGTCAACACCGTAAATCTTTGCATTTTTGATTCCAGCAGCATTTGCAGCAGCGAGAGCACCTAAAGCAGTCGGGTCATTTCCACCAAAGATTGCAACTACATTCGGGTGAGCCTGAAGAAGGTCTTCTGCAATACCCATAGCAACCTGAAGGTTACCTTTTGCATCCTGCTGTGCTACAACTCTAAAGTTGTGACCTTTGATTGTATCAAGGAATCCGTTTGTTCTGTCTACAACTGAGTTCATTGTCGGAGAATCAAGAACGATGATGTCTCCGCCGTTCGGGCATTTTCTGATAAGGTCAGCACCGCAAACTTTTCCTGCATTGTAGTTATCTGAACCTGTATATGTTGCAACATAGCTCATATCAGCAACTTCTGTATCAAAGTTTACGATTGGGATTCCAGCAGCCTTTAATTGGTCAAGAGCAGGAATAATACCTTCTGCTTCTGCAGGGTTAAGGAAGAATCCGTCTACTTTCTGAGCGATTACGTCTTCTACCTGCTGAATCTGACGAGTAACATTGTTTGCCGGGTCAACAGAAACAAGTTTATCTCCTCTTGCTTCTACTTCTTCGCGGATTGTCTTTTCAATCAAAACGAAGAATGGATTTGACTGATCCATACATGTAAAACCGAATTTGTAATGTTTTTTTCCATCAGCCGGCTTTGAATCTTTTGCACCGCCTGCAAAAACAGCACCAGCTACCATTACAGCTAATAAAACTGCGCTTATAACTTTTTTCATTGCGCGCCTCCTTTAATAGTTTATTCTAGAATAATGTCAAAATAAAAATAAACAACTGTAATTTGTCACCAAAAAAGCATTACATTTGTCATATTTTTACATAATAGGCTCTAAAAAGTCTTTGTAAACGAGTTTTCAGGTTGCCATGATTTAATGTTCAAGGAGCGACAAGATTATACGCTGAAGAGATTTTAAATTATTGTCTGCATCTTTTTTATCTGAAATTATTTTATTAATTGAATTGTCTGCAATTTCCATTGCTTCGCTATAGCCTGCAAATTTTGAAGATGCAATTCCTTTTGTCAAAATATCAGCTATAAGGCCTGTATCATATGGATCTTTAAATAAATAATTATCGTTAAGGATTTTTTTAGAATCGTCAGTTGAAGCTATAATGCGTAATGCCGAAGTTCCCTGTGTAGAAAGACTTACATCCGTCTGAATTTCTTTATCATGGGTTAAAAGTTCCAGAAAATCAAAGGCATAATCTTTATATTTTGTATGGGCATTTATTCCTATGAGTAAAGTCTGAACTTCTGAAATATTATTTCCAGAATATCCTGCCGGCATCGGGACACATGCCCATTCATAGTTTAAATCTTTATAGAGTTTATACGGATAAGAAATATAGGTCTTGTATTTTGCAAATGACATCGGCATAAAGGCAACTTTTCCGTCGTCAAAATCCTTATGCGAAAAAATAGTGTTTTCGTTAAGTTCAAAAAGATGCTGCATAAACCGTACGGCTTCCACAACTTTCTGGTCTGAAAAATAACAGGAACTTCCAATTTCATTAAAAAGCCTTATTCCATTTGAATATACGGCTTCTTTCCATGTATAGGAGCAAACGCCAGCTATATCAGGATTTTTATCTCCGTCTTCATCAATGCTTAAAGCCTTGCAAAGTTCATAAAACGTATTCCAGCCCCAATTATTCTGTGGAAGAGAAAAACCGTGTTTTTCAAGCAGTGTTTGGTTTACCGCCATAAGCGTAAAATCTGTTTCGTAAGGCAGGGCATATTGACTGCCATGATACGTTCCCGTTCCCCATGCAACAGGAAAATATTCCCAGCTTTTTATTCGTTTGTCTTTATCAATGGCAGCATTTAATTCCTTTAAAACGCCCATAGAAGCAAGTCTGTTAAACAGGTTTGAAGGAACCATAAAAACATCAGGTGTTTTTCCCTGCAAAATCTGGCGGCTAAGCCATTCTTCGTAATCTCGTTTTCTGATTCCTGAATAATAATGAACATGAACTTTTGGATGCGACCTTTCATATTTTAAAATTGCCTTGTCTATGATGCGGTAACTGTCACCGTTGGCGACATCCCAGTTACTGCCTGTAAACATCCCGAATTCAAGCGTTATATCTTTATTTGAATGATTTAAGGCTGAATGCTTTTTTATTGTTAGAACAACAGCAAATGAAAAAATCAAAAGCACAAGAATAAGCAGAGAAACTGAAATTTTAAATAAGGAAGATACTTTTTTCATACGCTGAACGACTGCTGAACTGCCCAGATTGCAAGCTGGGTTCTATCCCTTAAATCTAATTTATTTAGAATTGTACTAAGATAATTTCTCACCGTGCCTTCAGAAAGATTTAATTCTCCGGCAATTTCTTTATTGGAACGCCCCTTTTCTATTTCCCGAATAACCTTCCATTCCGCTTTTGTAAGATCTTCAATCTTTGTCTGCGAAACAACCAGACCTGTTCCTTCATTTGCAAGTTTGTAAAACAAAGAAAGAACTTTAGAAGCGATATCCGGGTTTATCATCGCCTGGCCAGAATATACTGTCTTAATTGCCTGCTTTAATTCATCAAGGGCAATACCTTTTAAAAGATAGCCGCTTGCTCCATATTTTAATGCGTTGTAAACAAAATCATCATCGTCAAATGTTGTAAGAATTATTATTTTGATTTCAGGATAATCCTGCTTTATAAGCTTTGTACACTGAACACCGTCAAGTTTTGGCATACGTATATCCATAAGGATTATTTCAGGCTTGTTTTTCTTTATCTGATCCAGAACCTGAAGTCCGTCACCGGCAACTCCTGTAACGGTAAAATCTTCCTGACTTTCAAGGTAAAGTTTTAGGCTCTGGCTTATAAGCTGCTGGTCATCTGCAATCAAAACTTTTATCATTTTCGTTATCCTATTCTTTTCTAAGAGGAATAAGAGCTTTTACTGTAAAACCTTTATCTTTTTCGGTTTCAAAGGTTATTGTTCCCTTTAACATAGAAAGCCTTTCTTTCATATGGGTTGTACCGAACCCGCTGACAAATTCTTTACACCCCTGCCCGTTATCTTGAATCACAATGATTAAATTTTCAAGTTCCATAAATGTTTTTATTCTGATTTCAGAAGCTTTTCCATGCCGGATTGCATTCGTTACGCTTTCCTGAATTACACGGAAAATCGCATTTTCTTCATCACTTTCAAATTTGAGTACAACACTATTGTCAAAAAATATTTTTATTCCGGTTGCTTTCTGTGTTTTTTCAAGCATATCCATAATATTCTGCTCAAGCGACTGAGTGGAACTTACATCGCTCTGTAATTTACGTACAGAACGGCGGATATCGGCAATTCCATTTTTGGCAACTCCAGAAATTACTTCCAGCTGACTTTTTGCAGCTTTTGGGTTTGAATCCATAATAGCAAGACACGTATCAACCCCAACAGAAATTCCTGTTAAAGAATGCCCGATTGTATCATGGATTTCCATGGCAAGACGGTTACGCTCTTTAGTTTCGCCCATTTTTTCTTTTATATCAGCGTATTCTTTTAATTCAATATTGGCTTTTTCAAGTTTACGGTTAAGACTGTTTATTTCATTGATTGTATATTTCTGGTCATTAATAATCATCATACAGAAAAGCGTAAAACAGATTAAGTTTAATGCGGAAAAAGCATAAAATACAAAAAGCAAAACATGCTGATACTGACGCGGATAATATGCGATATAACTTCTAACAGAATACAAAGGATACCAGACGTTTATCATGTCATAACTTAATGCCATGTAAACAAAAATTCCTAAAATCATTGCAGGAAATTTTCTGGCTCCTGCTACATAATACATTACGTTTGCAAGAAGCAGTAAAGTTAAGCCTTCATAATTGAAATTGGTAAAAAACAGTACAAGAATATTTATTATAAAATCTGCAAACAGCGTTGCATAAAGCATTCGCTGGTTAGACTTAAAGAAAAAATGCCTTACTGTATATGAAATAAAAAATAAAAAGCATAAAAAAAATGTCCAGAAAAAAGAAGCATGCGGATTTACAGGAATTCTTTCTACGGAACTTAAAAATGCCGTGGCCTGAAAATTTGCGCATATTGTATTTGAAGTTACATGAATAATTCCCATAACAAATAGACAGGCACAGACATTTACGCAGAACATAAAAATACGCAGTTTTGACAGAGTAATTTCAACAGATTTTATCATTACTGCCACCCCAAAACATCAAAGTCTGCAATGTTTTCTTTGGTTATAAGCTCTACAGGTATAGTTATCCGGTGCTCAACAGGATTTCCTGAAAGATATTCATAAGCCGTTTCTGCTGCTTTTTTACCCATTATTTTAGGGAACTGGGCTGAACTGCCTGCCATCAGCGAATGAGCAATCATCTGTTTGCCCGTAGGTGAACCGTCTATCCCATAAACAAGAATATCTTTATCCAAATGATTTTTCTGTATTGCAGCCAGGGCACCAAGAGCCGCAGGATCATTTCCGCCAAAAACAATGTCAAAATCAAGTTTTAAGTCAATTATTTTCTGCATTTCAACCATAGTCTGAGAAACCAGTGTTGTTCCCGAAGCAATATAGGCAATTTCATATTTGTATTTTAAGTGCGCAAGTGTATCCAGAAAGCCTTTTAACCTTTGCTGAGTAGAATCAATTCCCTTGTCATAAAGAATTACGATTTTGCTGGAATCTCGTTTGGAAGCTAAATCTTTTCCAATAAGAACCCCTGCATTATAATTGTCAGAAATAATTATGCTTACGGCAAGATCTTTATCATAAACGTCAGTATCAACTACAATATACGGAACATTTCTTTTAGTGCATTCTTCAATTGCAGGCTTAATCGTATACCAGTCTACAGGATTAATAAAAATCAGGTTTACGCCTTCATCAAGCATATCCCTTATCTGAAGATTCTGTTTAGTCTGACTGTTAGCAGGGTCTCTTGTAATTAAAATATCCCCGTTTGATTCAACAATTTCTTCAATGGCTGAGTTTAAAATTTCAAAATACTCATTATCCATTGTCATATAAGTTGCACCGAATTTTCTGGGGACATGGCTTTTTGCTGAAGGGTATTTGGAAAGAAACATTAAAAACGAATGCAAAAGAATAAGAATTAGAAAAAGAGAAATAAAAAAGTATACTGTCGTTTTTGAAAACTTTTCTTTCACTTTACTATCCTGAAAATCAAACTAAAAACAATATTCTTTCAGTTCACAGTTCTTTATCGAATAGCTTGAAAACTCTTCATTATCGATATCAAAAAAATACGTGTGAATAATTCTTGCAACGCCGCCGTGGGTAATTAAAAGATATGTTTTATCATCTTGAATGTTCTTTAACTCGTCTAAAAGGTTGTACACCCTCTGGGCAATTCTAAGCATACTTTCACCGTTTTCATAAGAATATGCCATCTGCTGTTTTGCAAGGTGAAACTCTTTTCCACCGCGATGACTTACCCAGCCTTCATATTTGCCGAAATTCTGTTCAATAAGCCGCTGCTCAATTTTTAAAGGAATTCCTGTCTGGTCAGAAACAATCTGTGCAGTTTTTGCTGCACGCATTAAAGGTGAATGCAAAATTAAATCAAAATGGATACCGGAATTTTTAATTGTTTCTGCAAGGCTGTTAGCCTGTTGTATGCCTGTTTCATTAAGCGGAATATCCGTAATCCCCTGAACTTTTGGAACAAGATTCCAGTCTGTCTGACCGTGTCTGGAAATATATATTTTTTTCATGGTATAAATTTAAATCAATTTCTTAATTTCTGCAATCTTGCAATACATAAAAATTAAGTTTCCAGAAGATCAAGTTTTCTGAAATTGATACTCATTAAAATTCCTACACAAATCATAGCTGTCCAGAGAGAAGAACCGCCATACGAAAGGAAAAGCAAAGGAATTCCTGTAATAGGCATAATTCCCATAACCATTCCAACATTTACTACAAAGTGAAAGAAAAACATGCCTAAAATGCCGGCAGCAATGTAATAACCGAAAACATTTTTGGTTGCCAGCATTATAAAAGTGATTCTAAGTAAAATTATAAGGTACAGAACAAAAACAATTACTCCGCCCACAAAGCCAAGCTCTTCAGATAAAATACTGAAAATAAAGTCCGTACTTTGCTGCGGCAAGAACCGGTAATGACTTTGAGTTCCATTTAAAAATCCCCGGCCAAAAGGTCCTCCTGCACCGATTGCGATTTTAGACTGAATAATGTTCCAGCCGGAACCTAGACGGTCACTTGTAGGATCAAGATAAACAATCAAACGTTTTAACTGGTAATCTTTAAGAACTTTTCCAAAGCCGTAAGAAGCAATTAAGGAAAGCGTTAAAGCAGAAAAAACAAATGCAACCCAGAAAAACTGTTTATTATGCTTAAAAAATATCATTCCTGCTATTCCAATGCACGAAATTACAGTCGTAGCAAAAATGATAAGAACTCTATAACGGAAATTAGTTAAAATCGAAACTACCTTATAGGTTTTATGAACAATTTCAGTCTGCCATACAGGAATCATGGTAAATACAATGCTTAAAGCACCTACCATTGTAAAATAAAGAATATATTTTAATGGAATTCCTGCAACAAAGCACATTACTATAAAAATCGGAATATAAACTGAAGCAGTTCCCAAATCAGGCTGTAAAAGAATCAGCGCCATAGGCAGACACATTATGACAAGAGAAATTGCAAACCGTTTTTTAGGGTCTTCGTTTTTTGTCTGTTCAAAATAATCTGCAAGAAAAATAATATAGGCTATTTTGCAGAATTCTGAAGGCTGAATTCCAAAACTTGCAAAACCAAGCCAGCTTCTTGCACCGTTTACATAACGTCCGAATAACTTTGTATAAATCAGCAGAAGAATAAAAAATCCAGCAATCCAGTTTAAAAATCTTTTGATTTTTCGGTAATCATATAATGAAACTGCAATCATAAGGACAAGTCCTACAGATGCCCAGACTATCTGTTTTATATATTCATTTGTTACAAGTATTCCTTCAGAATTTATTCCGGAAGAATAAATAAACGAAATTCCCATGCAAACAAGAATCAATACACAGAAAAATAAAATATAATCAAATAGTCCAAAGAAATTAATTTTCATTTAATCAGTACCGTCCAAAACTAATCCTGTCTGTTTTTTGGTTTTACAAGATATCTGAAGCCTAAAGCATCAACTGCTTCATCATAAGTTTGTTTTGCAAATATTCCCTGAAAAATAATATTTGTTGCATAAGGTGCCCACCATTCCCAGCCGTTTACAGCTTCAACAATAACGGCAACAACAATACGGTCTTCTACAGGTCCGTCCCATGGGCCGTATGCAACCATCCATGAATGCCATACTTTTTGCTTAACATCTGTAACTTCAGCCGTTCCTGTTTTTCCGGCTGTTTTTACAACCTTATTTGCCATAGGATATTTACCGGAACCATCTGTAATTGTATAGCGCAGATTATCCTGCATTACAGGCCAGACTTCTTCCGGAATTGAATGAGAAGTTAAAAGAATTTCAGGTTTTGTTTCACTTATAATTTCATCAGAAACAGGATCCCTTACTTCTTTTAAAAGATGAGGCTTATAAATTTTACCGCCGTTACTGACCATTGCAAGCATATTGGCCAGCTGCAAAGGCGTTACAAGCGTATACCCCTGCCCGATTGAAATTGCCATAGTATCGCCGCCCATCCATTTTTCATGATAACGGCGCTCTTTCCATTGGGCTGTAGGAACAAAACCTGTGGCTCGGCTCGGCAAATCAATCTTAGTATCCTGTCCAAGGCCAAATTCCTTTGCATAGTAGGCAATACTGTCTACACCAAGATAATCCCTTCCGACTACCCAGAAATAAATATCACATGATTGGGCAAGAGCTTCCCTTAAATCAAGAAAACCATGCCCTGGTTCATCCTGCCAGCAGTGAAAAACGCGGCCGCCATAGCTCATGTTACCGCGACATTCAATTTTCTTATCAGGTGAAAAAGCACCTTCTGAAAGCAAGGCAGTTGACATAATTACCTTAAAAGTTGAAGCCGGCGGATAGGTTGCGTCAACCGCACGATTAAGCAGAGGATTATTTTCCGTCTGCATAAGTTTTATATATTCATTTGAAGAATTTTCTGTTGCAAAAATATTCGAGTCAAAATACGGATAAGAAACCATAGAAAGAATTTCACCGGTTGCAGCCTTTAATACAACAGCTGCCCCTACACGTTCTCCCAGGGCCTTTTCTGCAAGAGTCTGAATTGTCTGATCGATAGTAAGAACAAGATTTTTACCGGATTTTGGAACTTCAACTATCGGGGTATCAGAAATGATTCTTCCGCGGACATCAACAGTCCGAAGTTCCCTTCCAGGAGTTCCCTGAAGCAAAGAATCATACTGTCTTTCTATTCCGGTTTTTCCTACAATACTGTTTGCCTTATACCCCTGATTATACATAACGTTCATTTCTTCTTTGGTTATGTTTCCTACATATCCGATTATATGAGACAATGAACCGTTAAAAATATAGTTTCTGGTTGGTTTGCTAACCCATGAAACCCCGGGCAAATCAGAACTGTTTTCTGCAATATTAGAAATAATAGAAAACGGTACATTCGACTTTACTTCTATTGTTGAAAACGATTTTCTGTTGCTGATTTTTGCGTCTATTTCTTTTTTATTGATTGAAAGAAAATGTGCCAGACGATTTGTAACCGTATCGTAAAGACTTGAAGGAATTTCTCCAGGTGTAATGTTAACCGCAAACGAGTCTGTATTAACAACAAGAGGCAAAGTATAGTTTCTGTCAAAAATTTCTCCTCGCTGGGCTGGAATCGTGCTTACCTGACTTGAAATTGTTTTTGACTGAGAACGATATACATCTCCTTCGATTACCTGCATAATAAATAGTCTGGAAAAATAAACGGCAAAAGTTATGCCCAGAATAATCCAAAGGATAAAGATAGTAAAAACTTTTGTTAACGGTCTGTTGTTTTCTATCATAACACAGACCTGTCCATTTCAGGATAAATTGAATCAAACACTGATAAAAATTTAAATACCAGCGGAGCAAAAACCACATTCATTATAAGTTCAGATAAAAACAAAAATGAAAAAATACTGTAATTATTTATAATATTCGGATAGAAAAAAGAAATAAACGTCTGCAAAAAGCATTTTGCTACAGTACCTGTAAAGGCAATAATTACAGGCGGAATAAAACC
This sequence comes from Treponema sp., assembly GCA_016287815.1. Lineage (GTDB taxonomy): Bacteria > Spirochaetota > Spirochaetia > Treponematales > Treponemataceae > Treponema_D. The sequence continues at coordinate 28,576 of JAEEWW010000010.1, forward strand.
TCGCGTATTAAAAGTTTTATAAAAAAAGCCTGAAACATAGCCTATAATCGTTCTAAGAAGACTGTTTAAGCCAAACGGACAACCGCTAAGAAAATCAATAATCAGTCCTGAAAAAAAACCGGATGTTACACCAATGGTTCTTCCATGTGTAAAAGAAATATACAGCAGAGTCAGCAGAATAAAATCCGGGATTGCAGGTAAAAACAATATATTAGAAAGTATAGCTGTTTCAAATAAGGCAAAGCCCATAAAAATGCTAGAAGCAACAAAAAAGTATTTTATCATTCTTCAACTTCCCTGTCGTTTGTTTCAGCCTGATTTATAACAAGAACTTCTTCAAGCCGCATAAAATCAACTGCCGGAATTAAATCAATATTCAGCGATGAATCATAATCAACAACCGTGATTTTAGAAATTACACCAATAGGTATATCGGGTATGTAATTGTCATTTTCACCGGAAGTAACTACAACATCGCCAAAATTCAAATCTTCAAGAACCCTTTTCCTGATATATTTTAACCTCAACGGACTGGAAAAAGAACCGTTACCGGAAACAAGACCAATATCCCTTGTATTTTGAATTCTTGCAGAAACAAAACATTTTAAGTCATAAACAGGCATAATCTGGCTTGTATAATGCCCGACCATAACAACTTTTCCTACAATTCCGGGGTTTCCGTTTTGAATTGCAATAACGCTCATGTTCTTTTTAATTCCATGAACGCTTCCACGGTCAATAGTTATTGCCGAATACATGTTTTCAATGTCAAAACTTATTATCCTTGCAGGAATGTTTTTTTGTTTTAATGAAACTGAATAATTAAGCAGGGCTTTTAAGCGTTCATTTTCCTTGCGGATTTCTGCATTAGAACGCTGCATGTATTCATAGTCTTTCAGTTTTTCTGTAAGTGCTTCATACTCTTCCCTTAAAGTGGCAATCTGCTTTACAGCATTTATATTAGTATCTGCAAAAGAAATAACATGATGCACGCCGTTTTCAAATGCAGAACAGATATTAAACCCTATCTGCTTGAAATTCAGTACAAAACTTTTAGAACTGAACGCAAGCATCATTCCTGAAAAGAGAAAAAAGATTATGAATAAAAATTCAGAAACACCTATGCGAAAAGAATGTGTTTTTTTTTCAGACATGAATCAATGTCCCTATTCATTCAAATTGTCATAGATTGAACGGTCACCGGACATATCTTTGAATAATTCAAATGCTTCGCCAGCGCCCATTGCAACACATTCCAGAGGTTTTTCTACAAGAATTACAGGAACTCCTGTTATTTTAGAAATTAATTTTGGAAGACCTTTAAGCATTGAGCCGCCGCCAGTCATAACAATTCCGCGTTCTACAATATCAGCGGCAAGTTCAGGAGGAGTCTGACCTAAAGAAGATTTTATTTCTTCGATGATTCTGTCTACAGGTTCTTTTAATGCTTCCCTAACTTCTGCGCTTGAAATTTCCAAAGGACGTGGAAGACCGGTAACAGCATCTGTACCTTTAATTTCCATTTTATCGGCGTTGGCAGAATCTGGAGCTGCATTTCCAATTTCAATCTTTAAGCGTTCAGCAGTCTGCTGACCAATAATAAGGTTATGAACATTTCTTATGTGTTTTACAATTGCTTCATCAAATTTGTCACCGCCTACACGGATTGAAGAAGTTATTACCATACCGCCCAAAGAAATAACACTTACTTCAGTTGTACCGCCGCCAATATCACATACCATGTGTCCGGCAGGTTCATAAATAGGAATTTCTGCTCCGATTGCTGCTGCAAGTGATTCTGCTATAACTTCAACTTCTTTGGCTCCAGACTTTAAAGCTGCTTCAATTACAGCACGGCGCTCAACTTCTGTAATACAGGAAGGAATACCGATTTTCATGCGCATTGATTTTATCAGTCTGTGCTTAGGCGTAATTTTATTGATAAAGTATTTGATCATCTTTTCGGTACTATCAATATCAGCAATAACACCATCGGCCAGAGGACGTATTGCAGTAATATTGCTTGGAGTTTTCCAAAGCATTCTCTTAGCTTCTGCACCTACGGCAACTACTCTTTTTGTACCTTTTTCTACAGCGATTACAGAAGGTTCATCAATAACAATCCCCTGTCCGCGAACATATATAAGAGTATTACAGGTTCCTAAATCAATACCTATATCAGTTGAAAATCTGTCGAAAAACATTGTTCCTCCCACTTTTATTTATAATCAGATATTTTTTTCAAAGCTTCAGGATGATTTATCTGTGCCCTTAAAGCCTTACGCCATTCGGCACGAGCTTTTACTAAATCTCCCTGCTTCTCATATATTACACCAAGTCCGTAATAAGCGTCAGCAGAATTTGCATTTTTTTCTAAAATTGTTTGAAATTCTTTTATTGCAGAAGCAAAATCGTTTTCTTCTGTGTAAATCTGCCCTAACAATAAATGACTTCGCAATACAAGGTTTTCATCATCATCCTGAGTTACAACCCTGAATAGATACTGTTTTGCAGCAGTAAACTGTCCTGCTTTTTTATACTGCTCTGCAATAGATAGTAAAAGAGAATCTGATTCCCGCACCAAAAGTGCTTCGGTAAATGAGGAAATACTTTCTGAAGTTTTTCCTAAAGCAGCATAACTTAAACCAAGATATTCATAAATATCATCAGATTTATAGCCGGAAGCCTTTGCGTCTTCCAGATACTGAACTACAAGGTCAGAATAATAATAGTATGAAGAAATAGAATTCTTATAAAAATAGCACTTGCCAAGCATATACTTTAATTGAGGAACAAGTGACTTCCTTGCATTCTGCAAGGCAATTCTTAGATTAAAAATAGAATCGTCAAGATACTCTCGTGCAACAGAAGCATCTACCTGACTTACAGCAAGATAGAAACCAGAATATCCTTTAAAAGTTAAAGCAAGATTATTATATGGCTGCGTTTTTAATTTTTCTGAACAGATTTCATATACAGTACTATAGTCATTTTCTGCCCATTTTTTGTAAATATATGCGGATGAAACTTTATTTTTTTCAGGTGAATTAAAAAATCGTATTATAAAAACAGACAGAACTGCAAGAACAATCAGTATTCCCAAAGAAATAAAAAGCCGCGGTAAAAACCTGCTTTTTCTTCTGACTATTTCTCCTGTTTTTTTAGTTTTAAGCAACATACAAATATCCTGAAAAAAACAGAAAGGACAATAAGCCGGGTTCTGTCATCAACTAAAAAAGTTGACGTAATCATCTATCCAAAATACAGATTACCCTGTATCTTCAGCAGCCTACCCGCAGTATAACTGTCCGGAAAACATAACTGCTTATTTGGCTTTGCTCCAAATGAGGTTTACCAGCTGTTACTGTTACCAATAACAAAGGTGAGCTCTTACCTCGCCTTTTCACCCTTACCTGAATAAACAGGCGGTATATTTTCTGTGGCACTATCTGTCAAAAAAAGGATTATGCAAAAGCCTGTTTCCAGAGCGGATTACAATTACCTTTTTCTGCCCGGTTATTATCCGGCATTTTTTCCGGTGGAGCCCGGACTTTCCTCATGCCTTATGAATTTCATCACCCGTAAGGCAAGCGATTACATCCTTTCTGTTACTACTACTATAATAAAAAAAACAAGGGAACGCAACAATTTTTGCGCTCCCTTGCCTTATGAAAAAAAGAACAATTATCTTTTTATAAATTAATTGTTTTCGTCTTCGTCCTCATCATCTTCTTCGTCATCAAATTCTGCTTCATCATCTTCATCATCGATAATTTCATCATCGTTTTCAGATTCTTCAGAAATCAAATCATCTTCTTCGTCTTCTTCTTCATCAAAATCATCATCAAGGTCAGCAAGACTTCCTGCTTCACTCATTGTAAAGTAGTTGTTGTCTTCTTCGTTTTCTGCTTCCTGATAATAAAGAATACGGCTGCAGTACGGACAGAAAAGAATCTTTTCTCCGTCATGAACTTCGTTAGCAAACTGTGCAGGAAGAATCATGTGACATCCTTCACAAACACCGTTTTTAACAGCTACAATACCCTTGTTGTTGCGCTGAATTATACGCTGGAATTTATAGACAATTTCCTGATCAATTCCAGTAGTAATCTGTTCTTCTTGAGATTTTAACTGAGTAAGTTCATTCTTGAAAGAAGTAAGTTCATTATCAAGAGCTGCCTTATTTTTATTCAAATCATCTTCAGAAGACTTAATCATTTCTTCATCAGACTTCAAGTTTTCCTGCAAAACAGAAAGTTCTTTTTCCTGAACAGAAAGTTCCTTACGGATTTCCTGTTCTTTTGCTGTTGCTTCTGTAATCTGCTTGTCAAGAGCTTCATATTCGCGGTGTGTTGTAATATTATCCATACCGGCTTCACCAGCTTCACGCTGTTTTTCAGCTGCTTCAAGGTCTGCTTTTAATCCAAGAACCCTTGTGCGTACTTCTTCGTATTTTGCATTTTTTTCAATGTATTCTTTCTTTAAACGTGTAAGAAGTTCATCCTGAGAACCAAGCTGTTTTGGTGCATCAACAATTTTGGCTTCAAGTTCATATCTTTTTACCAAAATATCCTGAAGGGATTTTAACTTATCAAAAACTTCTGTCATTACCATGGACTAAAAACCTCTTAGTCAAATCTAAAATATAAAATTCAAAAACCGCAATGTAATGAGGTTTTTGTAAGTCACCTGCCAAAGAAACAAACTTTGACAAGTGGCTCGAATATACAAAATTTAAGCACTTCTGTCTAGAAGTTCGTTCCGGACAGAAGTTTTTCAGGCTACATTTCTATGTAGTCGCGTAATCCGCTGGCGCGGCGCGGATGGCGAAGTCTTCTTAAAGCCTTTGCTTCAATCTGACGGATACGTTCACGTGTTACATTGAAATAAAGACCAACTTCTTCCAATGTAAGCGAATAACCGTCATCAAGACCAAAACGCATTTTAAGAACTTCCTGTTCCCTTGCCGGAAGCGTTCCAAGCACCTGTTTAAGCTGTTCCTGAAGTAATGTATATGCAGTCTGTACAGCAGGATTTTCAACTTCTTTATCTTCGATAAAGTCGCCGAGCAATGAATCTTCTTCTTCACCGATTGGTGTTTCAAGAGAAATAGGCTCTCTTGCAACATTTTTAACCTGCTTTACACGGGCAACTGGCCAGCCAAGCTGCTGTGCAATTTCTTCGTCTGTAGGCTCCCTGCCAAGCTTCTGCATAAGCTGACGGCTTTCGCGCACAACCTTGTTAATCTGTTCAATCATATGTACCGGTACACGGATTGTACGGGCCTGGTCAGAAATACTTCTGGTAATTGCCTGACGAATCCACCATGTTGCATATGTAGAAAATTTAAATCCCTTGCTGTATTCAAATTTTTCAACAGCCTTAATAAGACCGATGTTACCTTCCTGTACCAGATCAAAGAACTGCAAGCCGCGGTTTGTATATTTTTTTGCAATAGAAACAACAAGACGTAAGTTTGCGTTGATAAGACGGTTTTTTGCTTTTTCCATCATTACACGGCCACGTTCGATTTCTTTTGACATTGCAAGAATTTCTGAAACATTATTTTCAAATTCATATTCCAGACGGCGTAGTTTTCTGTCAATTTTCTGAATCTGTGTATAAATATCACGGATTTCATCGGCACTCATGCCAAGTTCGTTTTCTATTTTTGCAGCTTCAAATTTTATGGAAATTCTTCTTCCCAAACTGCGCAATTCAGACGGACTTGAAATACGCAGTTCACGCATCTTACGTTCCTGCTTGTGTCTGAAATCAGAGATTTTTGCAGTTGCATCAATAAACTTACCGCTGATAAATTCAATTTCTTCAGACTGAATGTCAATTTTCTGTAATTCAGGCTGAATTTTATCATGCAGAGCCTTTAGTTCAGGGTTTTCAAAAATCTTGCTTGACTGTTCACTTTCAAAAAGCTGCTTTTTTAAAGCCATGTATTGTTTCATTTCCGGCAATAAAGGCTTTAAATATTCACTGTAAAAACTCTTTAAACGGCGTTTTTCTGCCATGAGTTCATTAATTTCTTTTCTCTGACGACCAGGTTCATGCGGATCAATTCTTGTAAAGGCTTTCTGTGCAACGGCAAAAAATTCTGGAATAAGGGCACCGGAATTCTTTATAACATCCTTTATTATGTTTTCTCCGGCTTCCATCTGTTTAGAAAGCATTACTTCCTGCTCTGCCGTCAAAAGATTTTCTTTACCGATTTCGCGCAAATAAAGACGGATTGGATCATCTACACTGGAATCTTTATCACTGTTAACAAGACGGTGTTTGTCAGATGATTCAGAAACTTTTTCGATTTCTTCAGCATCTTCAGAGTCAACTGTTTCTTCATCATCAAGATCATCATCAGTCATGTCATCATCATCTTCTCCCATGATGACTTTAACAGAGTTCTCTTCAAGCAGTTTCATTGCTGTTTCCATTTTCTGAGAAGCAACATAATCCTGCCCCAGGATATCTACAAGTTCATCCCAGGAAACCAGTTTTTTGTCTTTAATATAACTGAGTAATTTTACAATTTCTGGCTCTAATTCAAGTTCTTGATCCATCTAAGTTCCTTGTTTACATGGTTGAATTTAATTTTCTATCAATATTCATCTTTTCTGCAAGAAGTTCCTGCATGAGCTGCTGTTCCTGAACGGTAGCCGGCTTAAGCTGCCTTATTCGATTCATCAGCTTTTCACGTTGTTTTTCAAGCTTCTTTCGTTTTATAAGACGTATTCCATCCTGTACAATTTGATTTTCATTTTTGGAAAACTCTTTAGCTTCAATTACCTTTGTAATAAGCTGCTGCAATTCCTTGTCGTTACAGTGATTCAATACGCTTACAAATGTTAAATCATCAGCGCGGAAACATTCCTCCAGTGCAATGAATATACTTTTGGCTGCAGAATCATCAAAATCGTTAACAGAAATTTCATTTCTGACTTTTGCGAACTGACTGAGGTCAGCAATAACTGCAAGTAAAACGCGTAATTCGGAATTAAGTTTGACTTCCCGGACCGGCTGTTTTACTGTAGACTGCGAACTGCCAACGCGTTCACGAGCTTGCTCACGATTATTGAAATCTCTCCTGACCGCCTCCGGATTTAAATTGAATGCTTGAACCAATTGTTCAAGACAGGATTCTTTTTGTATGTCCGACTGTAAAGAATCTATGTATGGAAAAAACTCAAGGGCTGCCTTAGTTTTTCCGTCTGCTGTTTCAACAGGATAGTCTTTTGCCAGTTTAGACAATAAAAAAGCACTATCTAATCTAGCATCATCTACATTTTTTTTCAAGACTTCTGCGCCGAATTTTAGCATTATTTCGGCAGGATCTTTTCCGCCTGATAAAACTATTACCTTAACCTGCAAACCTGCCTTACGGCACAGCAAGATTGCTTTTACAGTTGCTTTCTGCCCTGCGGAATCTGAATCAAAAGAAAGTAAAACCGTATCTGCAAAACCCCGGATCATGTTAACATGTTCTTCAGTCATTGCAGTTCCCAAAGTTGCTACTGCAAAATCAAGCCCGCATTGGTGATAGGCAATAACATCCATATTGCCTTCACAGAAAATTATTTTTTTATTTTCCCGTATGGATTTTTTTGCAAAATTAAAACCGAACAGAGTTTCCCGTTTTTTAAACTGAAGCATATCGCCGGAATTTAAATACTTCCTCTGGTCTTCGCTGGCGGGCGGCAAAACCCTTCCGCCAAAGGCTACAACCTGATCTTTTCTGTTAAAAATCGGGAACATAAGTCTGTCTGAAAAAAACGAATAATCAGGATATTTCTGACTGAAAAGTCCGGATTTATTTAAAAACTCATTACTGAAATTCTTTTTTAATAAAAATGCTTTAAGCCACTTTCTGTCAGCAGGCGCATAGCCAAGCTTGAATTTTTTTATTGTTTCTAAAGTAAGCCCGCGTTTTGTAACGTATTCTAAAGCCCGTTTTCCCTGTTCTGTTTCCAGCAGAAAATAATGAAACAATGATGCTGTTCTTTCGTACAAATCAAGAATCTGATCAAGTTCTTCATTTTTCTTAAAATCTTCTGAGTGAACGGCACCGTCTTTATATTTAACTTCAATACCTGCTTTTTTTGCCAGCTGAAGCACTGCTTCCGGATAGGAAATTTTTTCCATCTCCATCACAAAAGTTATAACGTCTCCGCTTGCATGACAGCCGAAACAGTAATAAAAACATTTGTCCGGCTCTACATGAAAAGAAGGAGATTTTTCATTATGAAAAGGACAGCAGCCCCACCAGTCCGAACCTCGCCGTTCAAGTCTTGTGTATTCGTTAACAACAGAAACAATATCTGTCTTGTTTTTTACTGCGTCTATGGTTTCTTTTGAAATATAGCCCGGCATTACTTTCTTGATATTTTTTTTGTATAAAGAAGCTGACCTTCAGAAATATGTGTTTCAAAATCAGCACTAAAAGAATGAGTTCCCTTTTCAGGATCTGTCAATCTGAAATAATAATAATTAGTTTTTGGAGTATCTGCTACAGCTTTTAAAGCCGTCAGCCCCGGATTTGAAATAGGTCCAGGCGGAAGGCCTGCCCATTTATAGGTATTGTAAGGACTGTCAATTTTTGTGTCAGCCGTTGTAATTACAGTAGGATGCGGTTTTCCTTCAATTTCTGTAATTATGTATTCGATAGTTGCACATGAGTACAAACCGATATTGCGTTTCAGTCTGTTTTTAAATACGCTTGCTATAAGCGGAGCTTCAGAAGCAACCTGATATTCTTTTTCAATTATTGAAGCAAGAATTACATCATTGTTTAACTCTTCTGCACTAAGATTATAAAAACTATCTATCTGCTGAATTTTCTTAAAGAAATTATCAGCCATAATTGAAACTACCTGCTCACCCGGCAGGCCCGGTGTTAAATAGTATGTATCAGGATAAAGATAACCTTCAAAACTTAAGGCTGGAATTTTATATTTCTGAAGAAGTTCAGTATTTTTTACCGCAGAAAGGAAATCATCTTTTGAACATACACCGTCTTCTTCAAGTTTTGAAGCAATTTTGTTACATGTATATCCTTCAGGAATTAAAACAGTTATATATTCCTGATGACCGGAAGAAAGCTGATGAAAAATATCGCTTAATCCTGATTCGCTTGAAATATTATAAACACCGCTTTTTAAAACAAATTTTTCCTGCTGTAAACCGGTCATTTCAGACTTATCTAAAAACGGATAGCGTGCCGCAAGATAAAAAACATATTCATTTTTTATAAGTTTTTTATCTTTTAACAATTTTGCAGCCTGTCTTACAGTCATGCCGGCAGGAATTTCAATGCGTTCGGTATGTCCTGTTCCATAAGAATTTAAAGGGCCACAGGCCTCTACCCAATAAAAATAAATTCCTGCTACAAAGCAAACACAAACTGCAGCAAAAATTTTAAAAAAAATGCTTATTTTCTTATTCATATAAATACAACTATGTTTTAATACTAATAGAATCCTGTTACAAGTATGTTACAGTTCTATTACCGAGCCTTCTGTTGCTAAATAAACCTTAAACTGATTATTCACAACAAAGCGTGCATATTTTCTGGCTGCTTTAAGAATTGAATTAAGTTTGAAATCATCATAAACAGGTTCATGATGAAACATGTATAAACTCTTTATCTGCCATTTTAAAGCAAAGTCTATTGCAGAACAGAAAGCAGAATGACCCCAGTTTTCTTTTTTGGCGGCTTCTTCAACAGTATACTGACAGTCAAAAACTACAGCATCCGCATTCTGGAAAACAAGACTTCTTTCGTCCGTATGCTCAAAAGCCTCTTTATTTAGCTCAACGTCGGTTGCATAAACAAATTTCTTACCGTCTTCAGTAAATGAAAAACAGTATGAATTTCCGGGATGCCGCATTTTACAGCAGCAAACCTTTACGCCTTCAACATCAAACGGAATTCCGCGTATTATGCGGTGAAAATAAATTTTATCTGTAAGAGATTTCCAGTTTACAGGATAATACGGTTTTTCCATCTGCTGAACCAAAACCTGTTTTGCATTTGGAAAAGGCGAATATATATCAAATGAAAATTTTGGATTATAAACCGGGTCAAAAAACGGAAGTCCCTGAATATGATCCCAATGAAAATGAGAAAAAAACAGACTGTAATGATTATCTTCCGGGAAAGAAGAATTTTTACCAAGGACACGAATTCCACTGCCCGCATCAAGGATAAACTGTTTTCCAGAATTTGTAGTAATCTGAACACAAGGTGTATTTCCACCGACCGTACCATAAAGCCAGTCAGGAAGATTTGCGATAAAACGCTGACGTGCATCTTCAGAAGCTATATCTGCCGGAGTAATTCTTTGAACAACTGCTGCAATTTTTTTTTGAATTTGTTCAGAAGTCAAGCAAGCTGGAATAGAACCTCTGACCCCCCAGAATTGAATTAACAACTTTTTCCCCTTAATTTTTTACTTTAATGTGTTCCCTCGAAACTGCCTGATAAAAAAAGCCATTTAAAATAAAACAACAACAGACAGTAAGACGTTACACTACTTATATATTATATAAGATTAAAACAATAAATACAAATTTGTCAAATTGAAATTTAGTAAAGATTTGTGATTTTTACTTTTATTGGACGTACGGGCAAAAAAAAAGTGTTAAGAAAACTCTTAACACCGTTTACTGGGGAGTGAAGGATTCGAACCTACGAAGGCGGAGCCAGCAGATTTACAGTCTGTCCCCTTTGACCACTCGGGAAACTCCCCAATCCGAAAAGCCAACTCAGGGATTCGAACCCTGGACCCCGAGATTACAAATCACGTGCTCTAGACCAGCTGAGCTAAATTGGCGTTGCGAACGAATAGGAATATATATAATATTCAAAATCATGTCAACACGTAAACAAAGATTTTTTATAATTTTTTTTATTTTTTACAAACCGTTGCAGAAGCAAAATCAGGACGAAGATTTGCCGCCCTTCCTAGATATACGTGATGAACTTCAGAATCTTCTTTCATGTATGCAGTAACCAGAACCCGAATCATTAATGGCATGCTGTTTTTTAATTCCGGTTCTTTTGCTGCAAAAAGTGCACATTTTGAAACGTCAATACAACAGTTTGAGCGGCGCAAAGCCGTACATGCATTAAGAGCGTCAATATCTTCCGTCATTGTAAAAAAAATTGAAACGATATCTTCGCTTGTTATATTGTTCTTCTTGAAAATGCTGTCACACATTTCCCCTACGCTATCAATTATTGATTTTTCATTATTTTCTACGCTGGTTGCACCGCGTATTCCGTAAATGCGTTTTGAGTCCATTTTTCACCTGTCTGTTGTAATTTTTTTATTGTAGTGTCTGCAAAGACTGTAATGTTTCAATCGATGTTCCGCTTTTTATAACATCCACAAGCTCTGGATAGCGCCTTAACAGTTCGCCCATTTTTTCAAGCTTCTGAATGTTTCTGCTGTCTTCAGAAACTGCACGAGCTTCTTTTGCAGCTTCTCCTGCAAGAGCTTTTTCAACGGCTTCTCTATATTTCATGAAAGACTGTCTTGCAATTCCATAAAGTTCAAAATCAGGAATTTTTGACGAAAGAATTTTAAAATTAACTATTTCAATACCTGCCTGTTCTGCAGGTTCTTTTAATACGCTCTCATAATCAAAATTCCAGGCTTCAAGCGCTGTTAATTTTCCTTCTTTTTCCGATTTGTCCAGAATGTATTCTGTTACCATTGTTGCCATAAGTTCGGCATAGGAATCAAGCTGTAAGTTAAGTTCTTCATCCGTAGAAACATTTGTTTTCTTAACAGCCTGAACAATTCCTGTCGGCTTGAATCTTAAAGACATTTCATATTCAAATTTATACGAAAAATCAGGCGCACTTTTTATCTGTAAACTGTAAATGTTTGCGGATGGTAAAAAACCTTCACTAACTTTTGTAAAAGATTTTGGTGACAAAGAAAATACCCTTATCTTTGCATTTCCGGGAATAAGGGGTTCCCATCGCCAGGCAAAAACTCCGGGTTCAATAGGCTTTTTATAAACCCCGCTGGTTTTTGAAATCATAACTCCGCAGGTATCCATATCAATACGGTACTGAATCCAGCCGAAATAAAAAATGGCACCGGCTGCTGCAAGAAAAATCAAAAATGTTAATATTCTACGAAAAGTTTTCATTTATTCCTCAGTTTTATAATATTCTGTTTTGTAGTATAATATCTAAAAGGTTGAATGTCGAGTTTTCTACAATGATATCTAAAACGTCAAATGAACAAACAAAAAATGAGCTGCCTCCGATTCTGTTCAGACTTACAAGAAGATGTGTTATTTTCTTCTTTCTCTTTTTAATCTGTACGCTGCTTTTCTACTTTTCAGGAAATTATCAGAGTTTCCTTGATGAAAACCAAAGGAAACTTCTTTATTTAAGCACAATAGTTGCTCTTGTTCTTGCTTTTTTTTCTTTATGTTTTTTTTGTGAATGTGTTTATTATCTTTTAAGACGAAAAGATAATAAAATCCTTTATACAGTCTGTTTAATAATTTCAGTCATTATTTTTGCGCTTTCAATGCTTCTTGCTTTTTTTACAGATTTTATTGAACTGCTTTCACAGGGACTTTAAAAGAACTTTAGCCGTTACCGGTAAAATCAGAATAAAATTCCCTTCTTCAACTTTTATGCTGACTTTTTTATCTGTGGCAAAGGCTTTGTCTGAAATCCTGTTGCTTAGGCTCGGCATTCCTTCTTTTCTGAAAAGATCTGATTCCCACTCAAGACCATCGGAAATTATTTTGCCGCCGGCGCGCGAACCAAATAGTCGCGCTACAGAAATATAGTCGTATTGAGCAAGGTTTGAAATTTCAAATACACTTCCCTGCTTTGCAAACAAAAGAATCTGGCTGTTATAAAGCCATGCGTCAGGATGATTTTTTTGGCTGAATAAATCAAATATTCCAAGCAGATGATCTATGCGCCCGCCTGCTCCGCCGATTAAAGTTACGAAAAAATCCGCAGAAGAAACTTGTTCCGACCTGACGCCTTCATCGCAATCTTTACGGTGATTTTCCATGCAGTTTTCATACGCATATTCAAGAGCCAGTTCCGTGTCAGAAAAATCCTTGTACGGATTATGCTTTATTATTTTTGCAGACAGAAAGTTTTTTAAAATTCTGTCTGCGTTTTCAAGACTGTCCATATCGCCGGTAATTACATCAGGCGAAAAATCAATTTTCCCGCTGTAAAAATCAGAATAATCAATTGCTGCCACAAGCCCGGAATCTGCCGCAATTACAAAATCAGGTTTTTCCATGCTTTCAAAAAAAATCCGCGCCTGTTCCGGTTTTGTATATTCTCCGCCTGTAAAAATTACGACATGCATAAACTCTATACTTCCAATTTCTTTTAATTTTCTTATAATAAACAAATATGAATCCGATTGGTCTAAAAATCAACAATCTATCCCTTTCCGGCCGCATAAAAATTCCTCATGAATTAAAAAAAATGAATGTTTTTTTTAAGGAAGCAGGATTTGAAGCCTACCTTGTAGGCGGTGCCGTGCGTGATATGCTTCTCGGCAAAACAGAAACTGACTGGGATTTAACGACCAATGCAACACCTGAGCAGGTAATGAAGATTTTTAAAAAAGTAATCCCAACCGGAATTGCCCACGGAACCGTAACGGTTTTATTTATGGGCAAACAGATTGAAGTTACAACCTACAGAACGGATTCAGAATATTCTGACGGTCGGCATCCGGACAAAGTGATTTTTACTTCAAGCCTTGAAGATGACCTTTCGCGCCGGGATTTTACGATGAATGCAATTGCCGCAAGCCTTGAAACAGGTGAAATAAAAGATCCGTTTAACGGAATAAGCGACATAAAAAATAAAATTATCCGGACAGTCGGCAACCCGTTTGACCGTTTTACGGAAGACGGCTTAAGGCCTATCCGCGCAATAAGGTTTTCTTCTCAGCTTGATTTTGAAATTGAAAAGAAAACCTTTGAAGCAATTACTACGCCTGAAGTAAGAAAAAAAACATTAGGAATTTCGATCGAACGCTTTAGGGACGAATTCGTAAAAACTTTAAGATCTAATGCGCCGTCTAAAGGTTTTCACCTTATGGAGCAGACCGGAATCTTAGAATATTTTATTCCGGAATTAAGTTCTTGCCGCGGCGTTATTCAGGGCGACGGCAGAGGCTTTCATGAATTTGATGTATTAGACCATCTTTTGTATGCATGCGACGGAGCCGGCAAGGATAATCTAACAGTTCGTCTTGCAGCTTTATTTCACGACATTGGTAAGCCTGAAACAAAAAGGACAGAACAGCTTTCAGACGGATCCGGCGAAAAAATTACGTTTTACAACCACGAATCAGTTTCTGAAAGAATTACAGAAAAGATTCTAACACGGCTTCGCTTTCCGAATGCAACGGTAAACGAAGTATGTCATCTTGTAAAAAATCACATGTTCTATTACGAGCCGACCTGGAGCGATGCAGCCGTAAGGCGTTTTATTGCGCGCGTAGGATTAGAAAATATAGACAATCTTTTTGAGCTTCGCCTTGCAGATGTTTACGGCATGCACAAAATTCCTGTGCGCCTGCACGACAGCGAAGTCGGTAAAAACTTATGCGAGTTAAAAGACCGGATTGAAAAAGTCATGCAGCAGAACTGTGCCTTAGGGATAAAAGACCTGGCCTTAAACGGAAAAGATTTAATTCAGTCAGGAATCCCTGCCGGAAAAAATATGGGAAAGATTCTTTCGTTTCTGCTGGAAGCCGTAATGGACGATCCTGAACAGAACACAAAAGAAAAACTGACTGAACTTGCACTGAACTTTTATAACCAGATTAACTAAATTACCATATTCATTGCAGCGCGCACTTCATCCAGCGTCTGAATTGCAATTTCGCGTGCTTTTTTAGCTCCGTTCAAAAGAACGCTGCGGATATATTCCGGATCTTTTTCAAGCCGTGCGCGTTCTGCGCGCAAAGGACGCAATGTTTCGTTCAATGCTTCTGTAAGAGTTGATTTAAGCATTCCGCCGCCGCCCATACCGATTTTTTCTGCAATTGCAGAAGGCTCTTCGCCGGTACATAAAGAAATCAGCATCAAAAGATTTGCAACTTCAGGACGGTTTACAGGATCATAAGTGATGTTACGCTCACCGTCTGTCTTTGCCTTTTTGATGAGTTTTGCTGTTTCATCTTCTGTTGCAGACAGCATGATTGCATTTCCGCGGGATTTAGACATTTTCTGACTTCCGTCAAGACCTAAAATGCTTGGCGTTTTGCTTAAAAGTGCCTGAGGTTCCGGGAAAATCGGATTTTTAGGACTGAATTTTTCGTTAAAACGGCGCGCAATCGTACGGGTAAGTTCAAGATGCGGAAGCTGGTCTTTTCCAACAGGAACAACATTTCCTTTGCAGAAAAGAATATCAACTGCCTGATGTACAGGATATGTGTACATTCCGGCATTAACGTTTGTTAAGCCTGCACTTTGAATTTCTTCTTTTACGGTAGGATTACGGCTTAGTTCCGCATTTGAAACAAGTGTTAAAAACGGCAGCATAAGCTGATTTGCTTCAGGAACATAGCTGTGCGGATAAATTATTACATCCTGCTTTTCAGGATTAATTCCTGCTGCAAGATAATCAATTACAAGCTGCTTTGTATTCTGACTGATTTTATCAAAAGCATCATGGTCTGTTAAAACCTGATAGTCTGCTATAAGAATCATTGTCGGAACGCCAAGATTTGCAAGGCGGACGCGATTCTGAAGCGAGCCAAAATAATGCCCGATGTGCAAAAGCCCTGTCGGGCGGTCGCCTGTTAAAACCCTGTATTTTTTAGGATTAACCTGAATGTCAGCTTCTATTTTTTTACTGCGTTCAACGGCTGCTTCGTAACTTCCGTTTGCTGAATAATCTATTTCCTTTGCCATAAAAAACCTCGCCCGTATGTACGATTTATTTTAGTGAACTATAGCATATTATTTTTTTTTAGGAAACAGAGTACAGTTGCATTACTTTGTGTACTTCTAATGTTATTTGCAAAAAAAAGCTTTCACTGCTATACTTAAAGTTGATTTAAGGAAAAAAAGTAATGAGCCTTTTTACGGAAACAAGAACTACTACACATTTAAATAGAAGGGGGCGAAAAAACAGATTTGTCCTGCCGGTTGTTCTGTGTTTGCTGATTACACTTCTTTTATCATCCTGTTCATTTGACGGTGCCGGCTCTGATACCACTGACGGCACCTCTGTTCCCTCAGGCTCTTCTGTCGTAACCGTTACAGGCTCACTAAATCCCGGCCGTGCCCTGCCTCA